>NZ_FOVS01000001.1:0-183458 GCF_900115235.1 Pseudomonas sp. NFACC24-1 | reverse complement strand
GGCGTGGGTGGTACGAAAATGGTACGGGCGTTCTCGGTGAGTGCTGAAGGGCGCGTATTACGTGGCCTCCAGAATTAGAAGTTCCAATCCATCATCGGGGCGACGGAGAAGCGGCGGGAGAGTGGTGCAGTTTGTAGGGGCATTGGGAATCTGAATCAGCGAGGCGGATGGCACAGTTTATCAGGGAAGGGCAGGAGGTGTTGGGAGAGCAATATTGCGCCGGATTCACCAGTTGGTGCGGGGGCGTTGTCGAGTGTGAAATACGCCGAGGATTTGGAGGCGATCACCGTGTACGCGATACGGAATCAGGTAAGACCAGTTTGGGACTGCCCATTCCCGCGTCTGTTTGACTCGTCCTTCTCGACCCATTGCGGGAAACTGAGCCAATTTGTCTACGCTGGCAAAGATCGCTTCGGAGAAGTCGTCAGCAGCCTTGGGGTTTTCAAGCGCAATATAGTTGGCTTCGTCCTCCAGGTTTTTGAGTGCTTTTTCCAGCCACTCAACCTGCATTCTGACTCCAGCGCCGAGCGCGCATCGCTGCGACTTGCTCATCGGTAGCAAATTTGCCTTGGTCAGCTTCCTTTACGGCAAGTTCGATCTGTGTAGTCAGAGCTTTTTCGTGTTCGATGTAGTCGCGAAGAACGTCCATCGCTAGATAGCTCGCACTTTGGCCGTTGGTCTTGGCCAGATCGGCGAGGGAGTTTGATAGGTCTTCGGGCAGATTCAGGGATATGCCGGACATGGCAGCCTCGATGGTGGACGTTTTCGGGCATCTTACACCGTTGACCGAGCGCTTGAATCAGCAGGCCGTCGCAAGGTGTATCTCGACGTGAATTGTTCCCCTCGTGCGCTGATCTGAAAAGCCTCACAGACGCCGCCGTCGAAGAAGGGGACATTTCTGCGGGTGAATCTGGTTTGGGCCAGGCCTGTGCAGTGACTACAAATTGCTCGGCTCTTACTCTTAATTGCCTTCTTGATAGAAAATTTAATGAATCTGTCCCATTTCTTTCGATTACTGATTTCTCTCATGTAGCGATGGCTTGGCTTGGTTAAATTGGCTGTCGCGCTTGAGGGCGAAGCGGTACCAAGTGTGAGTGCGGTTTCGGTTTAGGGCAAATTTAGGGCAGCCACATCGGCTAACAGCGCAGGAACAAGACAATGATCCAAAAGCGTTACCGAATCGATCAACAAAAACTGCCGGCCGACTACCCAACTCACCGACACTCGGACGAATTCTGGGAGCAGTTGGGTCGCACCGTTGCCACCTATGGCTTCTTGGAGCAAGTACTGGGCCGAGCTATCTTCGCCCTGACCGCCACGCGCAAGTATGCTCAGGATGAGCTGGAGGAAGCGTACGGCAGATGGTTGGGTCAGCTTGAGCGGGCCTTGTCCGATCCTCTCGGCGGACTCATCACTGCATACGACAACGCGTTGCGAAAACACCATGAGTTGCCAGTCCATAATCCTGAGCAGTTGATAGCGGACCTGCAATGTGCCGCACAGTTACGCAACGTGCTGTGCCACGGTTCCTGGCAGCCGCCGGATGGCGAAGGCAAGTCGGAGCCACTGTTCGTCGATAGAAAGCTGAAAATTTTCGCCACGTCTATTGATGTCTCTTACCTACAGCAGGTCCGCGCCCACGTGAGCGGCTTGATCTGTGCGGTCATCGATTCCATCAGCGGCATGGGTTTGCAATTCCCAGGATCGGCCGGGCCGGGCGAGCTCATCTGGACCTGCGAGTAAATTGCAAGTTGCTTAATAATTGCTACAAAGCGAGGAAGTTTCAACGAATCAGCCAGTCTGGTTGGGGTCTTGGGGGAGGGCTATGCCCAATCCATCATCGGGGCCACGCTGAAGCGCCGAGAGAGAGGCTGTGATGGAATATGTTCTAGGGGCATGGGGACCGGATGCAAATTGCGAAAGGGGCACAGTTTATCAGGTCTGGGGTGGCGTGAATGAGAGGGCGCTCGTACCCCGGCATTCAGAGTAATAACCCCCCCGTCCTGACCTCATTCGCTCATGCGGGTGCTCACGACGGTTTCGAATTGGATGTCTATTAGGCTTAACGCGCCATCAGCAAATCCACAGCCCGTATCGATATAGACGACATTGCCCAGCCTCATGACGCCGGATACGGTTGAGTGCCCTACATAGAGCTGGCTTATTCCATTGATGGAAGAGTGGTCTTGCCGTTCGATTTTTTTCCTGGCATACAGCGCTGTTTTCAGGGCTTTTCGTTGATTCGACTTTCCAGATTTTCCGGTAATAGCGTCCTTCGCTTCCTGCCAGCCATCGTTATTTTTAATGATTGGAGCTTCGGCATGTACTATTCCAATTGTTTGATCGCTTGATAGATTGATTTCAATGATCAGCGGAAGCGCTTGCAAGGCTTGCAGGAGTTCATGTTGGAGAGTGGGTTGTAACTCGTAGAGCCAAGCCCCACCATTTCGGATATGCCTAGGTATATTCCCGTGGCCGGAGATGCAGTCAATGAGCATCTGCTCATGATTGCCGCGCACGGCATGGAACCACGGTTCCTCAAGCCAACTCAGTACATCTAAAGAGTCGGGGCCTCGGTCGATGAGGTCGCCCACAGAAAAGATGCGGTCTGCTTCGGTATTGAAATTTACTTTGCCCAAGGCTTTTTTCAGAAGCTTGAAATGCCCGTGAATGTCTCCCACTACAAAGTCACGACCTTTTTCGTTGGGTGGGAAGGAGTTTGTCGTGAGCATTTTTTGTGCTTTAGCAGATGTTAGTTGCTGACAACTGTAGCACTTTGACGGAATGCACCGTAAGGCGCTGAGCAGGGTGACGTCGAGGCGATCAAAGTTGAATCGTTTGCCCGATACATTTCTCGAAGACCCGCTCCATAGGCTCCATGACGCAGTTATAAGCCGCGATATTGGCGTAAATCCACTCGTCCTTCTCAATCCCCCACCAACTGATTTCAAACCCGGCGTTCATGATCAGGTGTTCAAACAGAATGCGCTGGGCACGGCCATTGCCTTCGCGGAAGGGGTGTACGACGTTGATGTCGGAATAGGCCTCTGCAACGGCGACGATCAGCTCAGCCCGCTCCATGCCCTCGAACCAGTTGGCTGCTGCCATGTTCATGAAGATCTTGTCGGCTTCCGCTTGCATGTACTGGGGTTGGCAAAAGCGGGTCGCTTGCTTGGACATGCCGACGGTGCGCAACTCTCCGGCCCATTCGAACAGGTCCGAGAAGAGAACTCGATGAATGTTTTGAAGGTAGGCCAGGCTGTAGGGAGGAGGGCTGAATTCGACGTTGTCCGCTGCGATGGCCGAGAGTTGTTGTTCGGCTTCGCTTAGGGTTGGTTCATCTCGAATATCGAGCTTGTTGCGAAGGACCGTGGAGCCGGGATAGCAATAAGCGTCTTCACCGACTCCATATTTGTCAGGCATCAGGTTCTGGTCTGGGTGAAGGTCTTCAAGACCTCTTCGCGCGTTGGCATTTTGCGTTCGCCGTCCGCGAAGGTCGTTTTGAAGCCTTCCAGGCGCAGGCTAGCCGCGTAGTTGGATCTGCGCGTCCTGGCGGCATAGGCCTTTTTGGTTTCAAGGCTGACGTTGCCCATGGGGCTGGACCTCAATCGCGTTGGTTGGCCGATTATAGCCCATCCCACTGGCATGGCCTATGTCACGGCCTGGACGACTCATGGCAGGTGTTGAATTGACCAATGGCGCTTGCATCGTGGAGCTTCTCAAAATACTGTGTTTATATCCAGTATTCGAGTTCACTTCATGCAGCTTATCGCCAAGCTCGGCATTCTCGCCGATGCTGCCAAGTACGACGCCTCCTGCGCCAGCAGCGGTGCCCCCAAGCGTAGCTCCCGTGGTCGTGAGGGACTGGGGGCCACCGATGGCATGGGCATTTGCCATAGCTATACGCCGGATGGGCGCTGCGTTTCGTTGCTGAAGGTGTTGCTGACCAATTTTTGCCTGTACGACTGCCAGTATTGCGTCAACCGCCGCTCCAGCAACGTGCCGAGGGCGCGCTTTACGCCGGAGGAGGTGGTGCGGTTGACCCTGGATTTTTATCGCCGCAACTGCATCAGTGGGCTGTTTCTGAGTTCCGGCATCATTCGCTCGGCCGATTACACCATGGAGCAGTTGATACGAGTGGCGCGGTTGTTGCGGGAGGAGCACCAGTTTCGTGGCTATATCCACCTCAAGACCATTCCCGATGCCGATCCGCTGTTGATCGAGGAAGCGGGGCGGTTGGCTGATCGCTTGAGCGTGAATATCGAGCTGTCCTCCGATATCAGCCTCAAGCGCCTGGCACCGGAAAAGCAGTTGACGACCATCCGCCAAGCCATGGGCACCATCCACCAGGGGCAACAGGCGGTGGCCGGTGAGCCGCGGGCGCCTCGCTTCGCTCCGGCCGGGCAGAGCACGCAGATGATTGTGGGGGCCGATGCCACCGATGATCACGCCATCCTGAGCAACGCCGAGTCGCTCTACCAGGGGTACGGTTTGCGACGGGTTTACTATTCAGCGTTCAGCCCGATTCCCGACAGCCCTGCCAGCGTGCCTCTGACGGCTCCACCGTTGCTGCGCGAGCATCGGCTGTATCAGGCCGATTTTCTCATGCGCGGTTATGGCTACAAGGCAGGCGAGCTTTTGAGCGAAACCCACAACCTGGACTTGGACATCGACCCCAAGCTGGCGTGGGCGCTGGCCAATCGTGAGGTGTTTCCGCTGGATATCAATCGCGCCGAACCCGCATTGTTGGCGCGTATTCCGGGGATTGGCCTGCGTAGTGTGCAACGCCTGGTTGCACTGCGCCGGGAGCGGCGGGTGCGTTATGACGACCTGGTGCAGTTGCGGTGCGTGCTGGAGAAGGCGCGACCGTTCATTGTCACCAGCGATTACCGGCCTGCCGACGCCCAGGTGCGCAGCGGTTTGCTGCGGGCGCGGTTGCGTGACCCCCAGCGGCCCGTGCAGATGGGGCTTTGGTCGTGATTGCCCTGGATTGCGAGGATCATTTCTCCACGTGGCGGGACCAGGCTCGAACGCTGCTCGGCCACGGCATCGACCCGAGCGATGTCACGTGGGCACATGGCCCAATGGCCGACTTATTGGCTGTGCCGGCACCGCTGCCCAAAGGGCCGGGCCCGTTCCGTACGCGGGTTCCCGCGGCCTTGCTGACCCAACTCGAACAGGCTGGTCGCTACCAGGGCGAACAACGTTGGAATCTGCTGTACGAAGTGCTTTGGCGGGTTGCCCACGGCGACCGCACGGCCATGCTCGCGGGCGACCGCCTGGGCAGTGAGCTGCAGCGACGGATCAAGCAGGTCCAGCGCGAGGCTCATCACCTGCATGCCTTCGTGCGCTTCGTTCCCTTGCCGCAAGCATTGGCCGAGCAACTGCAGCTGGATCTGGTCGCCTTTCATCAACCGGCCCATGACATCCTCGAAAGTGCCAGCGGCCATTTTGCCGAGCGATTGGGGCAACAGCGCTGGCTGATCGCAACGCCTCGCGACGGTATCCGTTTCGATGGGCAGTCGTTGGATTACCAGCGACGTTGTCCCGAGCAGTGGCAGCATTGGGCGCGTCACGCTGAAGATCCCGGCGCCGAGCTATGGCGGACCTATTACAGGCACATCTTCAACCCGGCGCGGCTCAATCCCCAGGCGTTGCGTCAGCAAATGCCGGGGCGATTCTGGCAGCACTTGCCGGAAGGAGAGTTGATTCCGCGCCTGGTGGGTTTGGCGCGACGGGGGAAGCAGCGGGATGGGCAGGCGTTGGAGGTGGGGGAGAAAATGGGCAAGCGGATCATTGTGGGTGAAGGCACTGAGGTAAGACAGTGCCTTGCTCCTGAGTAAATCGATCTTCTCGGTTCATACCGATGCTTTGGCTTTACCGGGCCTGGATGCGTCCACCATCTTGTGCAGCTCCTCAGTCATGGCGGCTAGGCGCTTTTCCAGATCCTTCACGTCGGACCGGGTAATACCGTTTGCATAGGGTTTAACTGTTCGGGTTCGCTTTTGGGCTGCCGGTGACAGATTGTGGGCAGTTTCAGATATCAAAGCCTGACGCAGTAGATTGTTGATGAGTGTCTGATATCCAGTACCAGCACTTTCGGCGCGTTCGCGAGCGGCCTCGATCACGTCCTCATCAAGCATGATGGTTATGCGGGTTTTGCCTTTGCTGCTTGCAACCGCCCCACGCTTGGCTGTGCTGAAATCGTATTCTTCCTTCATGGGTTCAACCTCCCAGGTACTGACGTAGTTCTTTTTTGGAGGCTAGTGGTGCGCTGATAAGACGAACGAAATCTGGCTCACGGTAGGTGTAGGCAACGACGAGTACACGACCGCAGGCGTCTTGCCCCATGATAATCCACCGTTTTTCATCATGATCATTATCCTCACGCTCAAGAGCCATTTCGTCATAAAACACAGCTTCGGCATCGGCCAGGCTCACCTTGTGTTTCTTCTTGTTAGCGACGTTTTTTGCTGGATCATACTGAGTTCTGAATGTTGTCATTATGCATATTCTATATGTATAAAAAAGCCCCTGTGTCAGCCCTTTCGTTTGACTTGCAGCCAGGACGGGTGCGCTAAACCATACGATGAAACCTCAGCCCTCGCTTATGGCGTTGAGCGCTCATTCGTATCGAAATCATTCTTTGCATCCCACCGCCTGAACTGCTGAGTCCAGCTCCGGACACCCCCATCGGAAATTTCCCTCAAGCTGCGTCGCTCCCCGCTGACTATCCACCCATTCATCCCGTGCGCTAAGTTCTCTCCGTCGCTGCAAATTCAGCGAGAGGGTGTGGAAGCCCTCACGAAAACCTAGCGCGTTGCACCGCTAAATTAAAAAGCAGACGCTTTTCCTAGGTCTGCTGTTAAATTACGGCGGCTGTACGCGGGGCGCCTTCGGGTGCGCCGAGTCCTAGGTTCTCGGTCTTCCACACCCGCGTACAGCTGCCACCCACCAGGTGGAAGTGGTGAAGGCAGTTCCTTTACATAACCTAGGTACAAGCCAATGAAAAAGCTCACCCCCAGCCCTCCGAAAACCACAGCGTTCACCACAAATCCCTGTGTGGGAGCGGGCTTGCTCGCGAAAGCGGTGTGTCAGTTTGCAGGATGTTGGTTGTGCTGACGCCTTCGCGAGCAAGCCCGCTCCCACCGGTTGATCTGCATTTTGATGGGTTTGCTTATATCCCCCCTGGGGGGATAGGATGGTGGCGTAAATTCATCGAAACCCAAGGCTCAAACCATGACTGAGCACGACCACGAACATCCCCACCAAAGCCATGCGGCGATCATCAAGCGTCTCAAGCGGGCGGACGGCCATTTGCGCAGCATCATCACGATGATCGAAGAGGGGCGAGAGTGCGTGGAGATTGCCCAGCAGTTGCATGCGGTTGAAAAAGCGGTGTGCCAGGCCAAACGAACGTTGATCCAGGATCACATCGATCACTGTCTGGAGGACACCGTTTCGTCGTTGAATAAAGGCGAGCGCGCGCCGCTGGAAGCCTTCAAGCAAATCACCAAGTACCTCTAGGCCTTACATGCCCAATTTTGCTGAATTGCTGCAACAGGGTGGCGCTCAGGCCTGGCTGTATTTTCCCAGCGCTATTTTGCTGGGGGCCTTGCATGGCCTGGAGCCGGGCCATTCGAAAACCATGATGGCGGCGTTTATCGTGGCGATCCGAGGTTCGGTCAAGCAGGCGGTGTTGCTGGGGCTGGCGGCGACGCTGTCCCACACTGCCGTGGTGTGGTTGGTCGCCATCGGCGGCATGTATCTGGGCCAGGGGCTCGATGCCGAAACCTCGGAACCTTATTTCCAACTGGCATCTTCTGCATTGATCATTGCCATCGCGCTGTGGATGCTGTGGCGAACCTGGCACGGCGAGCAGATATTCAAGTTCGCACAAGGGCATGACCATCATCACGATCACGATCACGATCACGATCACGATCACGACCATCACCACAAACACGAGCACCCCGAACCCAAAGGTCCGGCGTTGGCACTGGAGGGTTATCAGGACGCCCACGAACAGGCGCATGCCAACGACATCCGCAAGCGCTTCACCAACCGGGAGGTCACCACGGGCCAGATCATCCTGTTCGGGCTCACGGGCGGGCTGATTCCGTGTCCTGCCGCCATTACCGTCCTGTTGCTGTGCCTGCAAGTCAAAGCGGTCGCGCTGGGCGGCCTGCTTGTCCTGTGCTTCAGCATCGGCCTGGCGATGACCCTGGTGACCGTGGGGGCTGCGGCGGCCATTGGTGCAAGGCAGGCTTCCAATCGCTGGCCTTGGCTGGGCACCGTTGCTCGTCGGGCGCCTTACCTGTCCAGCGTGTTGATCATCGGCGTCGGTCTCTACGTGGGCGTCCACGGTTGGATCGGCTTGAGTACCTAGCCTCCACCGATCAGTTCGCATCCTCTGGCGCCGACTTCGCGACGCTGGGCCAGCAGCCCAGGCGCCCACCCTTCAAGCTGGGTATTGTGGGGGGGGCAGGCAGCCGCAACAGTGGACTTCCTGGCCAATGGGGTGGCCAATACGCCAGCGGGAAAGGCAGCCCCGCGGACGCAAAGCCAAAGCAGGCTGACAGGGCGACCGTTGGGCGCTTGAGTTTGGTGGCACATTGATGGCTTGATATGCTCTGGGTTTGTTATCCATCACGTTGGTTCATTGTGACAACAGAGCGAATTTCCCAATTAGAGCAAGCCCTTATGGCCGTGATCGCCGCAGCCGGGAAGATGGGCATCAGCCGCGATGAATTGTGCGCACAGGCCGTGGGCGGGCTGATATCCGATCCGTACTGGAGCTGGGCGGATACTCGATACGCGCAAGGCGCGGCTGACGAAATCGACAATGCCTTGAATTTACTGGTAGGAAGACCGGCCCAAGAACTGACGCTGCCGGTGCCCGGAAACGATCCAGCACTCGAATCAGCGCCGCAGATCTAGCGTGCTCTCCAATGAAAATGGGCGATCAAGGATCGCCCATCTGCGTTATAGGCCAAGACCTTCTTCTACCAGCGAGAGCAAGGCGTCTTCGTCCAGAGTGGCAGGTTCAGGGCGCTCTTGCCCTGTCGAGCGCAGGGCCTGGATATGCCAAAGCGATTCACCATGCTCGCCGAGTGTGCGCACGATGCAGTGGTCCTGCCCCTTCATATGGACTTCAATGCAGCCCTCTCCCTTGGCCGAGAAGCGCGCAATCGGGTCGAATGAAATGCGGCGATGATTGCCTTCGATCATCAGTTGGTCGATGGCGTAGTTGTACGTCGAACCGCTGGAATGACTTTCAAAGACGTGGGTGGGGTTGCGCCGAATGTCCAGGCCCGCCTCGCACACGGGAGCCAGCCAGGTTTCGATCTGGCGATACAGCTCGTAGACCTGGGCCGGCCAGTGCTCGATCGCCAGGTCGGCGCAGTTGTCGGTATCCGCACGGGTCTGCTGGGTCTTCCTCAGTTTGGCCGCTAGCTCGTCTGCCTTGCTCATGTCGATTCCCTGTCGTGATGATAGGTTGAGCTTAGCTGATGGGTAGGGGTGTTCATTTGCGCCAGGTCATGGGGGCTTGAAGCAAGCGCTTTCGGCACATGGAAGCATTGCCTGAGCGTTCTGTTCATTTCGGCAATGCTTAAATGGCCAAGGCGCTGATCACGTGTTTCGGATCATTATGAATCGCCCGCAGCAGCGCCTTAGCGGGGCCGGTAGGCTCGCGTCGTCCCTGCTCCCAGTTGCGAAGCGTGCCCAGTTGGACATCGATCAATGCTGCGAATTTGGCTTGGGTCAGGCCGGTAGCCTTGCGTATCTCTTTCACTTGCAACGCATCGACGATGAATTCCCGTGACGGCTGGCGCTCGCCTCGGACGATTTCATCCATCTGTTGTACGCTTTCCATCAGCTCATCGAAAAATTTGCTCATGGTTATCTCCAGTGCTCGACAATCAATTTCAATGCTTTTCGCTGATCAACAGTCAAGTCTTGCTGTTCATTTTTCGGATATATCATCAGTAACGCGATCCGCGAAGCATGGACGAAGTGGTAGTAGATCACCCTGGCCCCCCCCGTTTGCCATGGCCTTTGGCTGCGATACGAATCTTTCGGATCCCCCCGGTGGCTTCCATAACTTCACCAGCGGAAGGATTGCAGACCAGTATTTTCTGTAGGACAGCGAAATCATCGTCATCCATCAGTTCTTTGACCCGACGGGTAAAAATTGGAGTTTCAATAAAAATCATTGCTAATGTACGCCAGTGGCTTACTTTCGAGCAATCCTATTGAACCCCGCTCTCCGATGCACCCCGTGGGTTGTAACCAAATTCGGGGTGCCCGATGATCAAGGCAAGACGTAGACGAGCACCCACCATGCACATGACAGCTCTAAGCAATAACGACCTGGGACCCTTGCGCGATGCACTCACCCAAGCCGGGCTACCCGTGGACGACCTGACATATTCCGGTCGCCAGTTCTTCAGCTTCAACCACCAGGGTGTCGACGTGGGGTTTGCTGGCATCGAGGGGGAGGGGGCCGAGCGGTTGCTGCGCTCGTTGGTTGTCCTTGAGGGGCAGCGGGGGCGGGGGGCTGGGGTGGCGGTACTGGCCGCTGTCGAAGCGTTTGCGAGACGCGAGGGGGTGGAGCGGCTCCACCTCTTGACCGACAGCGCCGCGGCGTTTTTTTCCGGCCAGGGCTATCAGCAGGAGGATCGCTCGCTGGCGCCCGCGTCGATCAGCGCGACAGCCCAGTTCAAGACCTTGTGTCCGGCCTCGGCGACGTACCTGAGCAAGCGCCTCGTCTAGCGCAGCAAATGCACCGCCAACCCGGCCAGCCCGCACGCCAGTAACACCTGGATCACCCCGCGCTTGTAGCGAAACAGCGCCACCGCCGCCGCAATCGCGATGATCGCTGACGGCCAGTCCAGGGCACCTGCAAAACCGTTGGGCCAGAGCACGTGATAACCGAAGAAGCACGCCAGGTTGAGGATTACCCCGACCACCGCCGCGGTGATCGCGGTCAGCGGTGCGGTGAATTTCAACGCGTTGTGGGTCGACTCCACCAGCGGGCCGCCGGCCAGGATGAACAGGAAAGAGGGCAGGAACGTGAACCAGGTCACCAGCGTGGCCGCGACGGCCCCGGCGAGGAAGGTCTGTTCGGGACCGAACACCTGCATCACGTAACCTCCGACGAAACCGACGAAGGCCACGACCATGATCAGCGGGCCGGGCGTGGTTTCGCCCAGGGCCAGGCCATCGATCATTTGTGTCGGCGTCAGCCAGCCGAAGTGCCCGACGGCGCCTTGGTACACGTAGGGCAAGACCGCATAGGCGCCGCCGAAGGTCAGCAGCGCGGCCTTGGTAAAGAACCAGGCCATTTGCGTCAAGGTGCCGCTCCAGCCGAACACGACGGTCAGCAGGCCCATGGGCACCATCCACAACAGGGCACCGACGACCACGAGGCGGGTCAACCTGGCGGCGCTGAACCGGGCATGCTCCGGGGTTGGCGTGTCGTCGTCGATCAAGGCGGGACCGAAGGATTTGTGTTGGGTATCGTGACCGCCCAGGCTGAATTTTTCCGGTGCCCAGCGACCGCCGAAATAACCGATGGCAGCCGCACCCAGCACGATCAGCGGGAAGGGGAGATCAAGGGCGAAGATCGCGGTGAACGATGCCGCCGCGATCGCCCACAGCCAATTGTTCTTGAGTGCGCGGGAGCCGATCCGGTGGGCGGCATGCACCACGATGGCCGTCACGGCCGGTTTGATGCCATAGAAAATACCCGCCACCACCGGCACTTCGCCAAAGGCGATGTACAACCACGACAATGCGATAAGAATGAACAGCGACGGCAGGACGAATAACGCGCCGGCGATCACTCCACCCCAGCTTCGGTGCATCAACCAGCCCAGGTAAGTCGCCAATTGTTGGGCCTCAGGCCCCGGCAGCAACATGCAGTAATTGAGGGCATGCAGGAAGCGCCGCTCGGAAATCCAGCGCCGCCGTTCCACCAACTCCTGGTGCATGATCGAGATCTGCCCCGCTGGGCCGCCGAAACTGATGAAGCCCAGTTTGAGCCAGAACCAGAACGCCTCGCGCAGACTGACGGCGTCGGGGCGGGTCAGGGCCTGTTCATCATCGATTCGGTTCGGTTGGCTCATGGTCGACGGGGCACTTGCAAGTCAAAGGCGACCATACGTTATGGGGCGTTACGCAATTTAGATAGCCCCCAGGAAGGTTTGTTTGTAAAGAAGATCGGTAGCGAGGGTAGCTTGCCCCGTGTAGGAGCTGTCGAGTGCAACGAGGCTGCGATCTTGTCCCAAACAATTGAGTCGAAAGTGAACCATCAAAATCAAGATCAAAAGATCGCAGCCTTCGGCAGCTCCTACGACAGGCGGAGATTTCTTCGTTCTGAAGCGGGCTTTTTTACGGGCCCAGGGGCGGGCTTTTGGATCCACTCCAGCCACCCATCGGCTCCACTGCACAGGCAAATTGCCGCCTCACAAGCGGTAAGCTAAGCTCACGAATATTGGGGGTTATGCGCGAATTCGCGCATGCTTTGCCCTCTTCAGGAATTCGCTTGCCAATCTCCATCTACGATCCTTTTCATATCCCTGCCGGTGCCCTGAAACGCCTGCCGCTGCTCAAGGCTGCGGTTATGTTTATCGCGGCGGTGTGCCTGTGCCTGTGCGGTTTGCTTTACCTGCAGTTGGAGCAATCCCGCAGCCACGACGTGGAGTCGGCCCGCATCGCCTCGGCCACCCTTACCCGAGCCATGGCCCAGCAGGCCCAGGACACCTTCATCCAGGCCGATCTGGTCCTGGCCAGTCTGGCGGATTGGATCCAGGTCGACGGTTTGGGTCCTGCGGTTCAGCCACGCTTGCAGCAAACCTTTGCCCGTCGCGTGCAATCGCTTGAACAGCTGCATGGCCTGTTCCTGTTCGACAAGCGCGGTCATTGGGTCATTACCTCCTTTGAGGACCTGCACAGGGGGGCAGGGGTGGCGGATCGAGAGTATTTCGTTTTCCACCAGCAGAACGCCTCCCTGGTCCCCCATATCGGCCCGGCGATCCGCAGTCGGCAAAACGGTGAGTGGATCATCCCGGTTTCCAGGCGCTTGAATGACCGAGACGGCAACTTCCAGGGTGTGTTGCTGGCCGGCATCAAAATGTCCTACTTCGACCGGTTCTTCAAAAGCTTCAGCCTGGATGAGCAAGGCGAGATGGCCCTGGCGTTGTCTGACGGGACGCTGTTGGCCCGGCGCCCCTTCGATGAGGCGCGGATCGGCCGCCCGTTGGCCGAGGAACATATCTACGACCATGACCTCTCGGGAGGGGTGTCTGGCGATGCGATCATCCGTTCAGATGTCGACGGTGTCGTCAGGTTGTATGGGCATCAACATTTACAGGCTTATCCGTTGGTGGTCACCGCCGCGGTGTCCGAAGAGTCGATCCTGGCGGGCTGGCATGACCGGGCGTTCCAATCCAGCCTCATCGTGGGCCTGGTGGTCCTGGGCATTTGCTTGTTCGGCTGGGTCTTCGTGCGCCAGGTACGCAACAGCGAAAAGATCGAAGCGGACTTGCGCAAGGCGCAGGAGGCGTTGGAACTGATTGCCACCCATGACAGCCTCACCGGGCTGGCGAACCGGCGTCTGTTCGAACGGGCCCTGGACATCGAGTTCGGTCGGGGCGCTCGTCAGCGCAGTCCCTTGAGCCTGATCATGCTCGACATCGATTTTTTCAAACGCTACAACGACGCCTATGGGCACGTGGCCGGGGATCACTGCCTGGCGGAAGTGGCCAAGGTGCTCAAGAGCTGCTGCCATCGCAAGGCCGATCTGGCGGTACGGTATGGTGGCGAAGAGTTTGCGGTACTGCTGCCTGACACGAACCTTTCGGGGGCCATGGCGTTGGCCGAGCAGATCCGCCGAAGCGTCATCGACAAGCACATCACCCATTCCGGCTCCCCGACCGGCTTCCTCACGGTGAGCCTGGGCTGCTATGCCTTTGTGCCCAGCAGCCTGGACAACATCGAAGTCTTCATCCAGCGCGCTGATGCGGCGCTTTACCAGGCCAAGCACAGTGGCCGCAACCGGGTGGCGGTGTTATCGACAGAAAGCGGGCTCGATACGCTGGCGCGCTCGGATCGGTGAAACCGATGCAGGAGAACGGTCGGCCCTTACCGAAAACCGGCTCCTGAAGACCCGTTGCAACCACCGCGCCGGATTGACGGTCACAGCCAGTAACGTGACATTTCGAGTGCTGGGTCTATGAAAAACCTGTGGATCGCGACCTTCAATATCAATGGTATCCGGGCACGGCTGCCCAACCTGCTGGAATGGCTGGAGCGGGAAAAACCCGACATTGTCTGTTTGCAGGAGCTCAAGGCAGTGGACAAGGATTTCCCGGCGGCGGAGCTGGAGTCGGTGGGGTACGGGGCAATCTGGCACGGGCAGGCGTCCTGGAACGGTGTCGCGATCCTGGCCCGTGACGCGCAGCCGTTGGAGAGCCGCCGTGGCCTGCCCGGCGGGAATGACGACAGCCATAGTCGCTATCTGGAGGCGGCGGTGCACGGTGTGCTGGTGGGGTGCCTCTACCTGCCCAACGGCAATCCGCAACCGGGTCCCAAGTTCGACTACAAGTTGGCCTGGTTCGAACGGCTGATCGAATACGCTCAAGGGCTGCAGGCCAGTGACCATCCCGTGGTGCTCGCCGGTGACTACAATGTGGTGCCCACCGACATGGACATCTACAACCCGCGTTCCTGGCTCAAGGATGCGCTGTTGCAGCCCGAAAGCCGCGAGTGCTACCAGCGGTTGCTGGACCAGGGCTGGACCGATTCGCTGCGCCATCTGTATCCGGACGAGCGCCTCTATACCTTCTGGGATTATTTCCGCCAGCACTGGCAAAAGAACTCCGGGCTGCGCATCGATCATCTGCTGCTCAACCCGGTGGCCAGCGCCTACCTGAGCGAAGGCGGCGTGGATGCCTGGGTGCGGAACCAGCCCCACCCCAGCGACCATGCGCCCACCTGGATCCGGCTGGCTTCGCGTAAACGGCGCTGACGGGGCCGATTGTTGTCTCTGTGAGAGGAATGCCTTATACCTGCGCCCATGAGCCGTGCGCTCGTTGTGAACGCTGGCCGACCCCGGGAAAAGGACACCCTCATGAGTCATCCCCCACTGAGCGATACGACCCGTTATTTGCGGCGCCTGGGTTTCGACGCACCACCGGCGCCGACGCTCGACACCTTGCGTCAGCTGCAATGGCGCCATACCGCTGAATTCCCCTTTGAAACCCTGTCGACGTTGCTGCGCCAGCCCGTGCCCATCGACCTTGAATCGGTCGAGCGCAAGGTTTTTGAAGAGGGGCGTGGTGGCTATTGCTATGAACTCAACCAGCTATTCCTGGCGCTGTTGCAGGCATTGGGTTTCGATGCCCGCGGCATCACTGGGCGCGTGGTGATGAATGCGCCTGAGGGCGCCTGGCCTGCCCGGACCCATCGGCTGAGCCTGGTGACGATCGACGGTGTGCGCTACATCACCGACGTCGGTTTTGGCGGCATGGTGCCCACCGCGCCGCTGCTGCTGGACAGCCGTGAGACCCAGTTAACGCCCCATGAACCGTACCGCATCGAGACCCCTGCGGACGGCTATCTGTTGCGCGCCAACGTTGCTGGCGAATGGCGGCCGATGTACCTGTTCGACCTGCAACGCCAGGAAGACATCGACTACATCGTCGGCAATTGGTACGTCTGCAACCATCCGGAGTCGCCGTTCATGGGCCGGTTGATGGTGGCCCGCACGGGTGACGGATGGCGCAAGACCCTGAACGGCAACAGCTACGCTGTGCACCGCATAGGGCAGGAGAGCGAGCGGCGGGTGATCATCGATGCCGATGACTTGATCGATCTGCTGGAACAGGAATTCAGCCTGCGCGTACCGCCACGGGAGCTGTTGCGGCCCGCGCTCGTGGGGTTGCTCCAGGAATAAAAAGGCGGTTGGCCGTAGGCCTGTTCCGGATGTGCATGCTGTAAGTTGTATACAACTCTATGGACATTTGTCCTGAGTTTTGAATACAGTGTGCCCATAACAAAAAACAGGGAATCCCCGAACCATGAAAACGCCCCATGTTTCACTCCCACGGCCCGAGGACGAAAACCTCGGCGTCGGCGCGAATATGGCTTACGGCCTGCAACATGTGTTGACCATGTACGGTGGCATCGTCGCCGTACCGTTGATCATCGGCCAGGCGGCCGGGCTTTCGCCGGCGGACATCGGCCTGTTGATTGCCGCGTCATTGTTCGCAGGGGGCCTGGCCACGTTGTTGCAAACCCTCGGCCTGCCGTTTTTCGGCTGCCAGTTGCCCTTGGTGCAGGGCGTATCGTTTTCGGGCGTCGCGACCATGGTGGCGATTGTCGGCAGCGGCGGGGAAGGGGGCTTTCAAGCCATCCTCGGCGCGGTGATCGCAGCGTCGCTGATCGGTCTGCTGATCACCCCGGTGTTTTCACGCATCACCCGGTTCTTTCCCCCACTGGTCACTGGCATTGTGATCACCACCATCGGCCTGACCCTGATGCCGGTGGCGGCGCGTTGGGCGATGGGCGGCAACAGCCACGCCGCCGATTTTGGCAGCATGGCGAACATTGGTCTGGCCGCAGTGACCCTGGTTCTGGTGCTGCTGTTGAGCAAAATGGGCAGCGCAACCATCTCCCGGTTGTCGATTCTGTTGGCCATGGTCATGGGTACGGTCATTGCGGTGTTCCTCGGCATGGCGGACTTTTCATCGGTCAGCCAAGGCCCGATGTTCGGCTTCCCGACACCGTTCCATTTCGGTATGCCGACGTTCCATATCGCCGCGATCCTGTCGATGTGCATTGTGATCATGGTGACCCTGGTGGAAACCTCTGCCGACATCCTGGCGGTGGGCGAGATCATCGACACCAAAGTCGACTCCAGGCGCCTGGGTAACGGCTTGCGGGCTGACATGCTGTCGAGCATGATCGCGCCGATCTTCGGTTCCTTCACCCAGAGTGCCTTTGCCCAGAATGTCGGGCTGGTGGCCGTGACCGGAATCAAGAGCCGTTTCGTGGTGGCGACCGGTGGGGTGTTCCTGGTGGTGCTCGGCCTGTTGCCGTTCATGGGCCGGGTGATCGCCGCAGTGCCGACCTCGGTGCTGGGCGGTGCCGGTATCGTACTGTTCGGCACAGTGGCTGCCAGCGGCATCCGTACGCTGTCGAAAGTCGATTACCGCAACAACGTCAACCTGATCATCGTCGCCACCTCCATCGGCTTCGGCATGATTCCTATTGCCGCGCCGAACTTCTACGACCATTTCCCGAGTTGGTTCGCGACCATCTTTCATTCGGGCATCAGTTCTTCGGCAATCATGGCGATCGTGCTGAACCTGGCGTTCAACCACTTCACCGCGGGCAATTCCGACCAGCAGTCAGTCTTCGCCGCCGGCACCGAGCGGGTGTTGCGCTATCAGGACCTGGCGGCGCTGCGCGAAGGCGACTATTTCAGTGACGGCAAGCTGCATGATTGTGATGGCAACGAGATTCCCGTGGTGGAACCTGTTCACGAGCCGGTGGAGCATGGGCCGATCCGACTGAAAAGCAGCGAGCACGTCTGACAAATACGGTTTTTTCCTGCTGACATGAAAAAGCCTGTGATCAATGATCACAGGCTTTTTTTGTGCCGCCCGGGAGCCGGTTACCAGCGGCCGTAATGACCCCGGGGTGGGCCGTAGTAATAGCCCCGTGGTGGCCCGTAATACACCGGTGCCGGGCGATAGTAGATCGGTCGCTCTACATACACCGGTTGCGGCTGGTAGTAGACCGGTGGCGGGGCCTGGTAGTAGACCGGCTGCGGCTGGACATAGACCGGTTGCTGCACATACACCGGCCGATCACGGTTGATGATGGCTGAGCCAACGATGGCCGAACCGACGATGGCACCAAAAACGGCGGGCCCCTCCCAACCACCACGACCGTGGGCGGATGCCTGGCCGGTGACCGCGAGTGCCCCCATGAGCAGGGCGATGATGGGAAGTCTACGATTCATGGCTGTTCCTCGTTCCGGCCCCGGCGCCTGTGGTCTGCAACAGACCCGATGAGGGTCGCGGGGATACTTGCTATGACAGCGATTTTCTCAGGATTTGCGACGCCGTTGGGTAAATATTGTGTAAGGTCTGTAGCGCTTTTCTTGACCGCGCCGCGTCATCCTGCGGCCTGAGATCGGGCCGGGCCTAGCGGTACCATCATCGAATAGACTTTTGGCGACGGTGTTTCCGTCTGTCCGAAAGTGAATGCAAGGAGACACGCATGCAGATCAATCCCAACAAAGACACCCAACTGTGCATGTCGCTCTCGGGGCGTCCCGGAAACTTCGGCCTGCGCTTTCATAATCATTTGTATGAACAACTGGGCCTGAACTTCTATTACAAGGCGTTCAGCAGCCAGGACCTGCCTGGAGCGGTGGGTGGTATCCGCGCGCTGGGCATTCGCGGCTGCGGCGTGTCGATGCCGTTCAAGGAAGCCTGCATTGCCCTGGTGGACGAGTTGGATCCTTCCGCCGCCGCGATCCAGTCGATCAATACGATCGTCAATACCAACGGCCATCTGAAGGCCTACAACACGGACTACATCGCCATCGCCCAATTGCTGCAAAGCCATGCCGTGCCTCAGGATTCGACTTTTGCCCTGCGCGGCAGCGGTGGTATGGCCAAGGCTGTGGCCAGTGCCTTGCGCGATGGGGGCTACCAGAACGGGCTGATCGTTGCCCGCAATGAAGCCACCGGGCGAGCCCTGGCCGAGTCCTTGGGCTATGAATGGCAAGCGGAACTGGGGGCCCGGCGGCCGCAGATGCTGATCAACGTCACGCCGATCGGCATGACCGGCGGCCCGGAAGCCGATCAGTTGGCGTTTGAACCCGAGACCATCGCCGCGGCCGAGACCGTGTTCGATGTGGTGGCGATCCCGTCGGAAACGCCGCTGATCGTACGCGCCCGGGCCGAAGGCAAACGGGTCATCACCGGGTTGGAAGTCATTGCGATCCAGGCCCTGGAGCAGTTCGTGCTGTACACCGGTGTGCGGCCCAATCTGGAGCAATTCGAAAAAGCCGTGGCCTTCGCCCGGTCGGCGTAAGCGCTGCTATTCCAGCCGCGCCAGGCGTTCTTCCAGTGCCGCGATCCGCGCTTCGAGCTCCTCGATGCGTTCCAGCGAGACACCGCCGCCGGCGCCACGCTCCACCGGGTGCTGGCGGGCGGCGAGAATCGCTTCGATGTCCGCCGGGTCGCCCATGGCGTGTACATAGCGGTCTTCGCGCTGGCCGGCCTGGCGTGGCACCAGCAACGCCAGGCCGCGGGCGATCAGGCGTTCGAGCTGGTGCACCACTTGTTCGGCGTCTTCGAAGTCGTGCATCCGTCCGCTGCGGGTCAACAACTCATTGACCGTTTGCGGGCCACGCAGGAACAGCAGGCCCATCAGGACCACCTGGGCGGGTACCAGCTCCAGGGCTTTGTCGACCCGATGCTCCCAGCGGTCGGCGCGGCTGCCCATCACCAGCTTGGTGAAACCGCGACCTTCCAGCGCCCGCAGGCTCTGGCCGACCTGGCCCGGGTTGAGGTTCATTACCGGCTCGCGGCTGGTTTTCTGGTTGCAGGCCAGTACCAGGGCGTTGAGCGTCAACGGGTAGGTCTCGGGGTTGGTGGCCTGTTTCTCGACCAGCGCGCCGAGGATGCGGATTTCCGTGCTATTGAGCCGTGGTTCTTCAGCCTGCTGTTGTTCTTCGATGCTCATCGCGCGTTCCCTATGCTGTGGAAGCCGCCTAGCCTAATCCTTGCGCAATAAAAGACAAGCCGTGCAACAAGCCGTGGCTATAATCGCAGCCGTTTGATTCATTCTTTCCTGCCACCTGCATGAGATTGCCATGACTATTTCCCTGTACGCCGCTTCCGTCCCGGTTTTCAAGCAGATGCTCAACGCGTTGAGCGACGTTCTGAACAAGGCCGAAGCCCACGCCACCGCGAAGAACATCGACCCGAACGCTTTCCTGCAAGCCCGCCTGTACCCGGACATGTTCCCGCTGGTGCGCCAAGTGCAGATCGCGGTGGATTTCGCCAAGGGTGTATCCGCCCGCCTGGCCGAGGTCGAGGTGCCGAAGTATGAGGACAGCGAGACCACGTTCGCCGAGCTGCAAGCCCTGATCGCCAAGGTCTTGGCCTTTATCGACGGCATCAGCCCTGCGCAGATCGATGGCAAGGAAGGCATCGAAATCGTTACCCGCCCGGGCACGCCGAAGGAGAAGCGCTTCAGCGGCCAGAATTATCTGCTGACCTACGGCCTGCCGCAGTTCTTCTTCCACGTCACCACCACTTATGCCTTGCTGCGCCACAATGGCGTGGAAGTGGGCAAGCGCGACTACATGGGCGCGTTCTAACCCCGCAGGCATGAAAAAGCCCGGGACGGTGTGGGCCGTTCCCGGGCTTTTTTGTGGCTGTCAGTTACATCCTCGGCGCCGCTATCGCGAGCAAGCTCGCTCCCACAAAGGATTGGTGGCGTAGCGGCTATTGTGTGAGCGCCGTTGCCCCCGTGGGAGCTAGCCTGCTTGCGATGACAAGCCCACAGCCACGGCAATTGTCACGCCGTACGCGCGAGCTTCTCTTCCTCACCCAGGCACGCCGCCGCCGTGAACAGCACATCCGTCGACGAGTTCAACGCCGTCTCCGCCGAGTCCTGCAGGACACCGATGATGAAGCCCACCGCGACCACTTGCATGGCGATCTCACTGGGAATGCCAAACAGGCTGCACGCCAGGGGAATCAGCAACAGCGAACCGCCGGCCACCCCGGATGCACCGCACGCGCAAATCGCGGCGACAACGCTCAGCAGCACGGCGGTTGGCACGTCCACCACAATACCCAGGGTGTGCACGGCCGCCAGGGTCAGTACGGTGATGGTGATGGCGGCGCCGGCCATGTTGATGGTCGCGCCCAGGGGGATCGACACCGAATAGGTGTCTTCGTGCAGGCCCAGGCGTTTGCTCAGTTCCAGGTTCACCGGAATATTCGCCGCCGAACTGCGCGTGAAAAACGCCGTGATGCCACTTTCCCGCAGGCAGGTGAACACCAGTGGGTAAGGGTTGCGACGCAGTTTCCAGCACACGATGAGTGGGTTGACCACCAACGCCACGAACAGCATGCAACCGATCAGCACGGTGAGCAGGTGCAAGTACCCCAGCAGGGCGCCGAAGCCGGACGTGGCCAGGGTCGAGGCCACCAGCCCGAAAATCCCCAGCGGGGCGAAACGGATGACCAGGCGCACGATCACCGTCACGCCGTTGGACAGGTCTTCGAGCACGGTACGCGTGGTCTGGCCCGCATGACGAATGGCGATGCCCATGCCGATGGCCCAGGCCAGGATGCCGATGAAGTTACCGTCCATCAGCGCCCGGACCGGGTTATCCACCACGCTCAGCAGCAGGCTTTGCAGCACCTCGCTGATGCCACCGGGCGCCGTGACCGCGACGTCTTGGGCCGACAGCACCAGGCTGGACGGAAACAGCGTACTGGCAACCACCGCGACCACCGCTGCGGCGAAGGTGCCCAGCAGGTAGAGGAACAGGATGGGGCGGATATGGGTTTCCTGGCCGTGTTTGTGGTTGGCGATGGACGCCATGACCAGCACGAACACCAGAATCGGCGCCACGGCCTTGAGTGCGGACACGAAGACCTTGCCAATGAACGCGGTGGATTTCGCCAGGTCGGGCGCCAGCCATGCCAGGACAATACCGGCGATCAGGCCAATGATGATTTGCGTCACCAGGCTGGTGCGTTTGAGGCGTTGCAAAGGGGTAACGGACGAAGCTGTCATAGCGGCATCTCTGATTTTATTGTGTTCAACGGTCGACGAATCAGGCAACAAGCGGGCAGGCCACATGAGCGGACCGAGAGAAAGTACGGCATTTGCAGGCCGCGGACTTTATCACAGCCGATGAAAAATCTGACGGACCTGTGACAGTCCGTCACCCTTATCCGGGCCATGCCGAGCGTTTGTATGACGCACGCATTCTGTTAGGCTTTGTCGCTCTCACTTTCTTTCCGCCAGCGGGCCTCCGGCTAACGCTGGTGTCGTCGTTTTGCTGGAGTTCTGCATGTTGTTACCCATTTTCCTGTTGTCGGCCGCCGGTTTTACCGTGCTGACCACGGAATTCGTCATCGTTGGCCTGTTACCGTCCATTGCCCGCGACCTGCATGTCACCATTCCCCAGGCGGGGCTGCTGGTGACGTTGTTCGCGTTCACAGTAGCGGCCTTCGGGCCATTCCTGACGGCCTGGTTCGCTCGCTTCGAGCGGCGCAAGCTGTTTATCAGCGTGCTGGTGATGTTCGGCCTGGCCAACCTGCTGGCCACCTTCGCTCCCAACATCTGGGTGATGGCCATTGCCCGGTTGATCCCGGCCCTGGGCCTGCCGGTGTTCTGGGCGCTGGCCAGTGAAACGGCGGTGGACATTGTCGGGCCGCAGCTGGCCGGGCGGGCCATCGCCCGGATCGGTTTCGGCATCGTCTGCGCCACGGTGTTCGGCATTCCAGTGGGCACGTTGATTGCCGATGCGTTTGGCTGGCGCAGCGCGTTTGCGATCCTGGCGGTCATTGCCTTCGCCAAGGCCTTGTTGCTGTTTATCTATTTGCCGAAAACCAATTTGCACCAGCATCAGGTGAGCTTCCGCTCCCAGTTGAAGATCCTGCGCAGCCCACTGATGCAGGGGCACGTGCTGTTGTCGATCCTGGTGTTCAGCGGCATGTTCACCGCCTACACCTATCTGGCGGACATCCTCGAGCGCCTCGCCGGATTCGATGGCACCCTGGTGGGCTGGTGCCTGATGGGCTTTGGTGCAGTCGGGCTACTGGGCAATTCCCTGGGCGGCCGTGCGGTGGACCGGCATCCGTTGATTGCGTCGATGGTGTTCTGCCTGTTCCTGATCGGCGGCATGGTGGCGTTGGTGCCGAGCATTCATTCGCCCCTCGCGCTGGCGGCGGCGATGGGCATCTGGGGCGTGACCCAGGCCGCGTTGTTCCTGGTCAGTCATGTGCGGCTGATGAAGGCGGCCCCGCAGGCGCCGGCGTTTGCCGCCTCGTTGAACATTGCCGGGGCCAACCTGGGGATTGGCCTGGGGGCGATGGTCGGTGGCCGAGTCATCGATAACCTGGGCCTGGGCAGTGTCGGCTTCGCGGCAGCCGGGTTCATCTTTGTATCGATTCTGCTGGCGTTGCTGCTGATGACCGTCAAGCCCCGCGCGACTTGCATGGATGGTTAAGCGCTGAACAGCTCGCGACGCGCACCTTCGGCAATCGCAACGATGCCGGGGTGGCTGACCTTGCGCTCCACGGAAATGGCGTAAAAGGATTCACTCACCGCATCGGTCTGGCCGATCACTTCTACGCCGTATTGGCGCTTGACCTCTTCGGCGATCACGCTCGGGCCAATGAAAATCCCGCTGCCGGATTGACCGAAGGCTTGCATCAGCGCGCTGTCGTCGAATTCGCCGACGATGCGCGGCTGGATCTGTTGTTCGGCGAACCAGCGTTGCAGGCGGCTGCGCACCACGGTCTCCGGCCCGGGAATCAGCAGCGGAGCGTCATTCAGGCCATGGGGGAAGTCCTGTCCGTAGCGTTCGGCCAGCGCGGCGGTGGCGAAAAAACTGATCCCGCATTCCCCCAGTTTCTGGCTGTAGCCCTTGATGTCCAGGTGAGTCGGCATCGGGCTGTCGGAAATCACCAGGTCCAGGCGCTGGATCGCCAGGTCCGCCAGTAGCCGTTCGAGCTTGTCCTCGCGACAGGTGATGCGCAGCGGCTCACTCAACTCCATGGTCGGCGCCAGCAGTCGATAGACGATGGATTTGGGCACTACATCCGCCACCCCGACCCGGAACAGGGTTTGTTGTTCGTTGGGCTGGGCCCGCAGCATGAGTTCCAGTTCACCGCCCAACTGGAACATGTGTTCGGCGTAGGGGAGCGTCTGGCGGCCGGCTTCGGTCAGTTCCAACTGCCGCCCGACACGACGAAACAACTTGATGTTATACGTCTGCTCGAACAGGGAAATCTGGCCGCTGATGGTCTGTGGCGTCAGGTTCAACTGCTCGCACGCGCGCACGATGCTGCCGGTTTTCGCCACCACCCAGAAGTAATGCAGTTGTCGATAATTGAGCATGGGATCACATTGCTTCGTAAAAACCGAAGTATAACCGCTGAAAATACGAATTTTCCTGAAGTATTCGCGTCTCTAGAATGCCTCGCCATTGGTGGGCCACTTTTTGCGCTCCTTTTATCTCCCAAGAGGCATTCATTCCATGACATACAAATCCCTGGGGCTGGCAGCCCTGTTGGTGATGTCCGTAACGACACTGGCGGGTTGTGAACAGGCTGAAAAAAGTGCCCAGCAACTGATGGGACAGGCAGCGGAAACCGCCAAGCAGGCCATCGACGACACCCACAAGGCCGCCGAACAGGCGATCAGCGAAGCCACCGGTGGCTTGATCAGCCCGAAGAAAGAGCCAGCGGACGAAGCTGACGAAACACAAACACCTACCAAAACCATCTAACGCGTCACATCAGTCAGGACTGACCCATGGATTATCTTTTACAGCTCGCCGCCAGCCCCACCGCGTGGATTGCCCTGGCGACTCTGGTCGTGATGGAAATCGTGCTTGGCATCGATAACCTGATCTTCATTTCGATTCTGACCAACAAGCTGCCCGTACAGCATCGTGCCAAGGCGCGGCGGATCGGTATCGGCATGGCACTGATCCTGCGCCTGGGCTTGTTGAGCACCATTGCCTTTATTGTGCAGTTGACCGAACCGGTCATCGAAATCCTGGGCCAGGCATTCTCCTGGAAAGACATGATCCTGATCGCCGGTGGCCTGTTCCTGCTGTGGAAAGCGACCACTGAAATCCACCACAGCATGGATCCTGCGCCAAATGATCCCAAATCGGCCACGTCCGGCGTGACCCTGGGCTTTGCCGCGGCCATCGGTCAGATCCTGATGTTGGACCTGGTGTTTTCCATCGACAGCATCATCACCGCCGTGGGCATGACCGAGCATTTGCCGATCATGATCATCGCCGTCGTCGTATCGGTGCTGGTGATGCTGTTGGCGGCTGAACCGCTCGCCAAGTTCATCAATGACAACCCGACGGTAGTCATGCTGGCCCTGGGCTTCCTGATCATGATCGGCATGACGCTGATCGCCGAAGGCTTCGGCGCCCATGTACCGAAAGGCTATATCTATGCGGCCATGGCGTTCTCGGCGGCGATCGAGGTGTTGAACATGTTGTCCCGTCGGGCCAAGGAAAAGGCGCTGGCCGACAACGCCTGATTCCAGGCAGACAGAAACCCCCCGGGTCCAGGCCCGGGTGGCTTTTTTTATTTGAGCGTTATGGGTTTGAACGTGAAGGGTCAGTGTGCGGCGGCGTGGCGTCGGGCAGGTTTGGCGGCTTTTTCCGATGGCGCAGGTGGCGCATGATGATGGCGCCGAGCGATTCGAAGCACTCCCCACAGCATGGCCGTGGCTACGCTCAGCCAGCCGAATATCAGCATCAGGATTGTCGTGGTCAGGCTCATTCGTGCCTCCTTCTATCCCCGGTTCGGGATATCGCACCCAGTACAATGGACAGTCTAGTCGCTCAAGTGTTGCAACTGATCGATCCATGGCGTCGGGGTTCGGATCTGTTCGTTCTATTGCCGCTGTAAAACGATGGTTATGGCTATACCCAGGGCTGTGCGCACCTTATGATCGTCGGCCCAAGCCCGGCCCGGATACCGGGTGCCTGAACAAGAGAGTCGTCATGTCGCCGGTCATTTCATCGTTTCGATCACTGGTACTGGCGGTGTCCTGCCTCGTTGCCCTGGCGGGTTGCGCGGGCAGCGTATCGCCGCAGATCCAGCGCCTGCCCGAGCGGGTGGAGCTCAATAGCGTGCCGTTCTACCGTGGCGAAATGTACCAGGGGGCTCCGCAGTCCCTGGCCGCCTTGCTGACGTTGCAAGGCACTGTCATCACCCCGGGGCTGCTGGAAAAACCATTGCACCTGCCCGGTGGCGAAGCCGGTTTGCAGCAGAATATGCCCACCCTGGCGCGGGAGTACGGGTTGCTGGTGTATCCCCTGGACGCCAAGCTGCCTGCGCTGTTGGAGCAGGTCGCGGCGGGCTATCCGGTGCTGGTGCGCTATATCGACGGTTCGGCGTTCTGGGCCGCGCCTCGGTATGGGATTCTCGCCGGCTACAACCGTCAGAAGCAGACGGTGTTGCTGCGTGCAGGCATGAACCGGCGGCAGTTGATGAGCTTCAGTGCCTTCGAGTCGGCCTTCCAGAGCGCCGGCGGTTGGGCGGTGCTGCTCCAGCGACCCACGCAGCTTCCCGCCAATGTCGACGCGCAGCGTTGGCTGAAAGCGGCGGCTGATCTGGGGGGCGAAGGGCAGGAACAAGCCGCAGCGCGGGCCACCAAGGCCCTGGGCGCTGCACATTGATCAAGCGCTCCGTTCGTCACTTGCCGGGCACGACCCGGCGGGCTTGAGGCTCCTATCGTCAGGGTTGGGCATTTTTCCGCCCGTGATTGGAGGAGGCAAGCATGGCACAGTCGAAAACACCTTCGGGGCCGCATTCATCAGAGCATTCCAGCGGTGATGACCTGGGGTTCGATCCGGATTCGCCGGACCTTGAGGATCCTCAGGTCGACCCGGTAGGGCCGGCCAAGGCGCCCCTGGACAAGAAGGATGAGCGCAAGCCCAAGCCCTATGATCCGCTGGGGGACTTGAAGCCATAAGTAACCTGTGGGAGCAAAGCTTGCTCGCGATGGCGGCAGACCAGTCAACGGCATTGTCGACTGGCTCATCCCTATCGCGAGCAAGCGTTGCTCCCACAGGTTTAGTGCCGTTGAATTATTTGGAGGCTTCCACCACGCCACTCTGGCGGCTCTTGAGATTCTTGGCGGCCTTGTATTGCAGGGCCACCGCGGGCACGGCGGCGCTTTTTCCGGTTTCCACCCAGCTACGAATCCGGCTGGCATCGGCGAAGTGTGTGTACTTGCCAAAGGCGTCGAGGATCACCAGCGCCATCGGGCGATTGCCCATTTTCGTCACCAGCACCAGGCAGTGGCCGGCCTGGTTGGTGAAGCCAGTCTTGGTCAACTGGATATCCCAGTTGGCCTTGTGGACCAGGTGGTCGGTGTTGCGAAATCCCAGGCTGTACACAGGCTTGCGGAAAGTAACGGTCTTTTCCTTGGTCGTACTCAGTTCGCTCAGCAGTGGGTACTTGCGGGCGGCGATCAACAGCTTGGTCAGGTCCCGGGCGGTGGAGACGTTGTTGATCGACAGGCCCGTGGGTTCGACGTAATGGGTGCTGGTCATGCCCAGTGCCTTGGCCTTGGCGTTCATGGCGGCAATGAATGCCGCATAGCCGCCCGGATAGTGGTGGGCGAGGCTGGCGGCGGCGCGGTTTTCCGAAGACATCAGGGCGATCAGCAGTACGTCCCGGCGCGACAGTTCGCTGTTG
This sequence comes from Pseudomonas sp. NFACC24-1, assembly GCF_900115235.1. Taxonomy (NCBI): domain Bacteria; kingdom Pseudomonadati; phylum Pseudomonadota; class Gammaproteobacteria; order Pseudomonadales; family Pseudomonadaceae; genus Pseudomonas; species Pseudomonas sp. NFACC24-1. Next base: position 155,943 of record NZ_FOVS01000001.1, on the reverse strand, counting down.
AGCTTGACCCGGGAAAACACACCCTTCATCTCTGGGGTGTTGGCGATGGTGATGGAAATGTATTCATCCAGGTTCTGTTTGGCATCCAGCACAATCAGGCCGGTCATCAACTTGGTCACCGAAGCGATGGGCACCACCACGTCCGGGTTGCTGGAATAAACGACTTTATCGGTCTGCAGGTCCAGCAGCATCGCGCTGCCCGAGGCCACTTGCAGCTTGGCCGAATCCCGAGGGGCCGCGATGGTTTCCTGTGCAACGGCATTGTGCGTGATGAAGGGGCCTGTGAAAGCGATGAACAGGCTGATGATCGAAAGACGGATTTTCACGCGAGTAGACTCGATGGAGTTGAAGGTGCCGTTGAGCAACGACTTTTAAAGAAAACGTCGCATTTTAGGAGTATGGGCGATAGCAGCGCTATATGCCTGTATCGCCAAGGCTTGTGAATAAATAAAGTTTAATGAAGGGCGATTCTGGCGAATCGAATCTGAAAATTTTGTAGTTTGCGCGATCGATACCTGGCGGCTAAGTCCGGGTCCCGGAAACACCTGTGGGAGCGAGCCCGCTTGCGATGGCAGTGTGTCAGTCAACTTGGATGTTGGCCGGTCCACCGCTATCGCGAGCAAGCTCGCTCCCACAGGGTCTTTGTTGGCGCGTCTATCAGCTATGCAGCGTCTCGGCCGCGTACAACGTGTTTTCCAGCAGGCAGGCCCGGGTCATCGGGCCTACGCCGCCGGGTACCGGGGTGATCCAGCCAGCGCGGGGCAGGGCGGTCTCGTAGACCACGTCGCCCACCAGCTTGCCGTCGTCCTGGCGATTGATGCCCACGTCGATGACGATGGCGCCTTCCTTGATCCACTCACCCCTGACCAGCCCGGGTTTGCCGGCGGCCACCACCACCAGGTCGGCACGGCCGACATGCCCGGCCAGGTCCTTGGTGAAGCGATGGGTCACGGTCACGGTGCAGCCGGCCAGCAGCAACTCCATGGCCATCGGACGGCCGACGATGTTGGACGCCCCCACCACCACGGCATCGAGGCCATACAGGTCCACGCCAGTGCTTTCCAGCAAGGTCATGATGCCTTTGGGGGTGCAGGGGCGAAGCAGTGGGATGCGCTGGGCCAGGCGGCCGACGTTATAAGGATGGAAACCGTCGACGTCTTTGTCCGGGCGGATACGCTCCAGCAACTTGGAGGCGTCGAGGTGTTCAGGCAGCGGCAACTGGAGCAGAACACCGTCGATGTTCGGATCGTCGTTCAGGCGGTCGATCAGATCGGCCAACGCTTGCTGGGTGGTTTCGGAAGGCAGGTCGTAGGCCTGGGAAAGGAAGCCGACCTCTTCACAGTCTTTACGCTTGTGCGAGACATAAACCTGAGAGGCAGGATCGCTGCCGACCAGGATCACCGCAAGGCCGGGCGTGCGCAGACCTTGCTGGCGGCGCTCGGTGACTCGTTGGGCGATCTGCTGGCGCAGGCTGGCGGCGATCGATTTGCCGTCGATAAGTTGTGCAGTCATTGCGCGTGGTTAACCATCGAGAGGGGAAAAAAAGAGAACGCATTCTCGCATGCCGGGGCGTGAGGGCAAAGGCGCTTGGTCTGCAAATTCCCCTAACCCCTTTAATTAAATGAATTTTTTTTAAAAAAGAGTTGACGACCTATCAGGCCGTCTATAACATTCGTCGCACTTGTCGGGCACAGCCTAGCACTGGTTAAGAAGGTGGAGCGGAGTTGGTTGTTTCAACTCGGCAAAACTGAAAGCACTTAGTTTGTAATCGTCCAAGAATACAGATTAAAAAGGCGCCCGTAGCTCAGCTGGATAGAGCATCCGCCTTCTAAGCGGATGGTCGCAGGTTCGAGTCCTGCCGGGTGCGCCAATTAGGCAGCTTTGGCACAAGTAAGGCAACAAGGCAATATGGTGGGCGTAGCTCAGTTGGTAGAGCACGGGATTGTGACTCCCGTTGTCGTGGGTTCGATCCCCATCGTCCACCCCATATTCTAGAAAGGCGCCAGATCTAACAATCTGGCGCCTTTGCTTTAAAAGCTTGATACGCGGATGTGGTGGAATTGGTAGACACACTGGATTTAGGTTCCAGCGCCGCAAGGTGTGAGAGTTCGAGTCTCTCCGTCCGCACCATACAAGTGGCTATTTAAATAGCAGAAAACGGCGCAGTACCTGAAAGGGGCTGCGCCGTTTTTGTTTTTGGTGGTTCTGTGTTTGGCGTCGGTGCTGTTTTTGCGGTTGTGCGCAGCGGTCGGTTTGTCGCGAATGTGTTTCGTGATGATGCGCGGTATGCCCGTTGGTCTCCTTGGTGGGGCGGGGCGCTGCGTGACCGGACAAGCCGCTTCTATATATAGAAGCGTTGGCGCAGAGCCTTGGACTGAATCGACTGTATTTGCAATCCGGGTGGGGCATGACTGTTTGCCCCATCCTAAATCCGGCGCCTGTTTCCAGCGCGTTTTCAGTAGGGTGACTTCTTGAGTTTGACCTACTAGAATGCATGCCCTTGATTCTGGGGTCGGAAACGCCCGGCCAACGTCTGTGCAACGAGGAATATCCATGCAAGTTTCTGTTGAAAATACTTCTGCTCTTGAGCGCCGCATGAGCATCACCGTGCCGGCTGAGCGCATCGAGACTCAGGTCAACAAGCGTCTGCAGCAGACTGCCCAAAAGGCCAAAATCCCAGGTTTCCGCCCAGGCAAAGTGCCAATGAGCGTGATCCGTCAGCGTTACGAAGCTGATGCGCGTCAGGAAGCCGTGGGCGACGTGATCCAGTCTTCGTTCTACGAAGCGGTCGTCGAGCAGAAGCTGAACCCGGCTGGCGCACCGTCCGTCGAGCCTAAAGTGCTGGAAAAAGGCAAGGACCTGGAGTTCGTCGCCACGTTCGAAGTGTTCCCGGAGTTCACGGTTGCCGGTTTCGAGTCCATCGCTGTCGAGCGCCTGAGCGCTGACGTGTCGGATGCGGACCTGGACAAGATGCTGGACATCCTGCGCAAGCAGAACACCCGTTTCGAAGTGACCGAGCGCGCTGCCCAGAACGAAGACCAACTGAACATCGATTTCGTCGGCAAGGTCGACGGTGAAGTGTTCGCTGGCGGCTCCGCCAAGGCTACCCAGCTGGTACTGGGCTCCGGTCGCATGATTCCTGGCTTCGAAGACGGCCTGGTTGGCGCCAAGGCCGGTGAAGAGCGCGTTCTGAACGTGACCTTCCCCGAGGATTACCAGAACCTGGACCTGGCTGGCAAAGCCGCCGAGTTCACCGTGACCGTCAACAGCGTTTCCGAGCCGAAACTGCCTGAGCTGAACGAAGAGTTCTTCGCCCAGTTCGGTATCAAGGAAACCGGTCTGGAAGGTTTCCGCACCGAAGTTCGCAAGAACATGGAGCGCGAGTTGCGCCAGGCCATCAAGTCCAAGGTCAAGAACCAGGTCATGGACGGTCTGCTGGCCTCCAACCCGATCGAAGTGCCAAAGGCCTTGCTGGACAACGAAGTGAACCGTCTGCGCGTGCAGGCTGTTCAGCAGTTCGGCGGCAACATCAAGCCGGACCAACTGCCGGCCGAGCTGTTCGAAGAGCAAGCCAAGCGTCGCGTCGTGCTGGGCCTGATCGTGGCCGAAGTGGTCAAGCAGTTCGAGCTCAAGCCTGACGAAGCCCGCGTTCGTGAGCTGATCCAGGAAATGGCCTCGGCCTATCAAGAGCCTGAGCAAGTCGTGTCCTGGTACTACAAGAACGACCAGCAACTGAACGAAGTCCGTTCGGTTGTGCTGGAAGAACAAGTTGTGGATACTGTTCTGCAGAAAGCTAGCGTGACCGATAAAGCGGTCTCTTACGAAGAAGCGGTCAAGCCGGTGGAAGCTCCACAAGCCGATTGATGGTTCTGCGGTAAGAAATAAACACCCATAAGCCAGCCTTCGTGCTGGCTTATGCGTATTCAAGACATAACTATTTGGGAGTGACTGCGAGACATGTCCCGCAATTCTTTTTATCAGCAGAGCTCTGACATCCAGGCCGCAGGCGGCCTGGTCCCGATGGTTATCGAGCAGTCCGCCCGCGGCGAACGTGCCTATGACATCTACTCGCGTCTGCTCAAGGAACGCGTCATCTTCCTGATCGGCCCCGTTGAAGACTACATGGCCAACCTGGTCGCGGCGCAGCTGTTGTTCCTTGAAGCGGAAAACCCGGACAAGGATATCCATCTGTACATCAACTCACCTGGCGGTTCGGTGACTGCGGGCATGTCGATCTACGACACCATGCAGTTCATCAAGCCTGACGTTTCCACCATCTGCATCGGTCAGGCCTGCAGCATGGGGGCCTTCCTGCTGGCCGGCGGCGCAGCGGGCAAGCGTCACTGCCTGCCCAACTCGCGGATGATGATTCACCAGCCGTTGGGTGGCTTCCAGGGCCAGGCGTCGGATATCGACATCCATGCCAAGGAAATCCTCCACATTCGTTCGCGCCTGAATTCGTTGCTGGCCCATCACACCGGCCAGAGCCTCGAAACCATTGAGCGCGATACCGAACGTGACAACTTCATGAGCGCCGAGCGTGCAGCCGAATACGGCCTGATCGACTCTGTGATCAACAAGCGTCAAATGCCTGCCTAAGCCGCTCAAAATGCAGGTGGTTGGGATGACCGGCCGCCTGCGGGCTTGAAAAAGCCCGCAATTGCCTTCATCTTGTGTTGCAAGCCTATCGGATTTGGATCGATCGAATGACTGACACCCGCAACGGCGAGGACAACGGCAAACTGCTTTATTGCTCCTTCTGTGGCAAAAGCCAGCATGAAGTGCGCAAATTGATTGCCGGCCCCTCGGTCTTCATTTGCGACGAGTGCGTCGACCTGTGCAATGACATCATCCGCGAGGAGGTGCAGGAAGCCCAGGCCGAGAGCAGCGCGCATAAATTGCCTTCGCCTAAAGAAATCAGCGGCATCCTTGATCAGTATGTGATTGGTCAGGAGCGTGCGAAAAAGGTACTGGCCGTAGCGGTGTACAACCACTACAAGCGCCTGAACCAGCGTGACAAAAAGAATGACGAGGTCGAACTCGGCAAGAGCAACATCCTGCTGATCGGCCCGACAGGCTCGGGTAAGACCCTGCTTGCCGAAACCCTGGCTCGTTTGCTGAACGTTCCGTTCACTATCGCCGACGCAACCACCCTCACCGAGGCGGGTTATGTAGGTGAAGACGTCGAGAACATCATTCAGAAGTTGTTGCAGAAGTGCGACTACGATGTGGAAAAAGCCCAGATGGGTATTGTCTACATCGATGAAATCGACAAGATTTCCCGCAAGTCCGACAACCCGTCCATCACCCGGGATGTTTCCGGTGAAGGCGTGCAGCAGGCCTTGCTCAAGTTGATCGAAGGCACGGTCGCTTCCGTTCCACCCCAAGGTGGTCGCAAGCATCCGCAGCAGGAATTCCTGCAGGTCGACACCCGTAACATCCTGTTCATCTGCGGTGGTGCGTTCTCCGGCCTGGAAAAGGTTATTCAAAACCGTTCCACCCGTGGTGGCATCGGTTTCAATGCCGAAGTACGCAGCAAGGAAGAGGGCAAGAAGGTCGGTGAGTCCCTGCGTGAAGTCGAGCCTGACGATCTGGTCAAGTTCGGTCTGATCCCGGAATTCGTCGGTCGTCTGCCAGTTCTGGCGACGTTGGATGAGCTGGATGAAGCGGCGTTGATGCAGATTCTGACCGAGCCGAAAAACGCCCTGACCAAGCAGTATGCCAAGCTGTTCGAAATGGAAGGTGTAGACCTGGAATTCCGTTCCGACGCGCTGAAATCGGTCGCCAAACGTGCCCTGGAGCGTAAGACCGGTGCCCGTGGGTTGCGCTCGATTCTCGAAGGCGTATTGCTCGACACGATGTATGAGATCCCCTCGCAATCCGAGGTGAGTAAAGTCGTGATCGACGAAAGCGTTATAGAAGGCAAGTCCAAGCCACTGTATATCTATGAAAACAGTGAGCCGGCTGCCAAGGCCGCACCGGACGCATAAGCGTCCCGCTGCCGGAATAAAGAAGGGGCCTTCGGGCCCCTTTGCTTTTAGCGCGTTTTAGACGTGTCTTAGCGCTTGTTTTTTTTCAAGGCTGCCCCCATCTTGGTTTCAAGCTTACTTCCATCTGTTTCCGGCCCTAGGGCCGCCGTAGAGGCGAAATCATGAAGACAACCATCGAATTGCCTCTCCTGCCATTGCGCGATGTCGTGGTGTATCCGCACATGGTTATCCCGCTGTTCGTGGGGCGCGAGAAGTCCATCGAAGCCCTCGAGGCTGCGATGACGGGTGACAAGCAGATTCTTCTGCTGGCTCAGAGAAATCCAGCCGACGATGATCCCGGCGAAGACGCACTTTATCGCGTAGGTACGATTGCAACGGTTCTGCAATTGCTCAAGTTGCCCGACGGTACCGTCAAGGTCCTGGTCGAAGGCGAGCAGCGCGGGACTGTCGAACGTTTCAGCGAAGTGGACGGTCATTGCCGGGCCGAGGTGTCGCTGATCGAAGAAGTCGATGCGCCCGAGCGTGAATCAGAGGTGTTTGTCCGCAGCCTGCTGTCACAGTTCGAACAATACGTGCAACTGGGCAAGAAGGTGCCTGCAGAGGTTCTGTCGTCGCTCAACAGCATCGACGAGCCTGCGCGGCTGGTCGATACGATGGCGGCCCACATGGCCCTCAAGATCGAGCAGAAGCAGGAAATCCTCGAGATCATCGACCTGTCAGCCCGTGTCGAGCACGTGTTGGCATTGCTCGACGGCGAGATCGATCTGTTGCAGGTCGAGAAACGTATTCGCGGTCGCGTCAAGAAGCAGATGGAGCGCAGCCAGCGCGAGTACTACCTGAATGAGCAGATGAAGGCCATTCAGAAAGAGCTGGGCGATGGCGACGAAGGTCACAACGAAATCGAAGAGCTGAAAAAACGCATTGATGCCGCTGGCTTGCCCAAGGATGCCTTGGCCAAGGCTCAGGCTGAGTTGAACAAGCTCAAGCAAATGTCGCCGATGTCTGCCGAAGCCACCGTGGTGCGCTCCTACATCGACTGGCTGGTCCAAGTGCCGTGGAAAGCCCAGAGCAAGGTGCGTCTGGACCTGGCCCGTGCCGAAGACATCCTCGACGCCGACCATTACGGTCTGGAAGAGGTCAAGGAACGCATCCTTGAGTACCTCGCCGTGCAAAAGCGTGTGAAGAAAATTCGTGGCCCGGTTCTGTGCCTGGTCGGTCCTCCCGGCGTTGGTAAAACCTCCCTGGCCGAGTCGATTGCCCACGCCACCAACCGCAAATTCGTACGCATGGCCCTGGGTGGCGTGCGTGACGAGGCGGAAATTCGTGGTCATCGCCGGACCTACATCGGTTCGATGCCAGGAAGATTGATTCAAAAAATGACAAAGGTCGGCGTGCGCAATCCGCTGTTCCTTTTGGACGAAATCGACAAGATGGGCAGCGACATGCGCGGCGATCCTGCCTCTGCGTTGCTCGAAGTGCTCGATCCTGAGCAGAATCACAACTTCAACGATCACTACCTCGAGGTCGACTACGACCTGTCGGACGTGATGTTCCTCTGCACCTCCAACTCCATGAACATTCCGCCGGCATTGCTGGACCGGATGGAGGTGATTCGTCTACCGGGCTACACCGAGGACGAGAAGATCAACATCGCCGTGAAGTACCTTTCGCCCAAGCAGATCCAGGCCAATGGCCTGAAAAAAGGCGAGCTGGAATTCGACGAGGAAGCGATTCGCGACATCATCCGCTACTACACCCGCGAAGCCGGCGTGCGTGGCCTGGAGCGGCAGATTGCCAAGGTCTGCCGCAAGGCGGTCAAGGAGCACGCGCTGGAAAAACGCTTCGCGGTCAAGGTCACTGCGGACCTGCTGGAGCACTTCCTGGGCGTGCGCAAGTTCCGCTACGGCCTGGCCGAGCAGCAGGACCAGATCGGCCAGGTGACTGGCCTGGCGTGGACTCAGGTCGGTGGTGAGTTGTTGACCATCGAAGCGGCCGTGGTACCGGGCAAGGGGCAACTGATCAAGACCGGTTCCCTGGGCGACGTGATGGTCGAGTCGATCACCGCGGCGCTGACGGTGGTGCGCAGTCGTGCTCGGAGCCTGGGCATCCCCCTGGACTTCCATGAGAAGCGCGACACGCACATCCACATGCCTGAAGGGGCTACGCCCAAGGACGGCCCAAGCGCCGGCGTAGGCATGTGCACGGCCCTGGTCTCGGCATTGACCGGCATCCCGGTGCGCGCTGACGTCGCCATGACGGGTGAAATCACGCTGCGCGGCCAGGTCCTGGCGATCGGCGGCCTGAAGGAAAAACTGCTGGCGGCACACCGTGGCGGGATCAAGATCGTGATCATTCCCGAAGAGAATGTCCGCGATCTGAAGGAAATTCCTGACAACATCAAGCAAGATCTTCAGATCAAACCAGTTAAATGGATTGACGAGGTCCTGCAAATTGCGCTGCAATACGCGCCGGAGCCCTTGCCGGATGTGGCTCCGGAGATTGTCGCGAAGGAAGAAAAGCGAGAGTCTGACTCTAAGGAAAGAATTAGCACGCATTAATACGCATTTGCCTGGGGGGCCTTCCTTGACAGTTTTTTAGAGCCCTTGTTATAAAGCGGCTCTTAAGTGTCTGCAGGCCATTCAGCACTCGTTTTTGCTTTCACCAAAAAAACTTAGAATCATCTCAAATAGATATAAGGGGACTTAGAGTGAACAAGTCGGAACTGATTGATGCTATCGCTGCATCCGCTGATATCCCGAAAGCTGCTGCTGGCCGTGCGCTGGACGCTGTAATCGAATCCGTCACTGGCGCTCTCAAGGCTGGCGACTCCGTTGTTCTGGTTGGTTTCGGCACCTTCTCCGTGACTGATCGCCCAGCTCGTACCGGTCGCAATCCGCAGACCGGCAAGACGCTGGAAATTCCTGCTGCCAAAAAGCCAGGTTTCAAAGCTGGTAAAGCACTGAAAGAAGCCGTTAACTAAGGTTTCGTTGAGTTTATCCGGGTCGGGGTCATGCCTGGCTTGGCAGCGGAGCGGTAATGCGACCGGTTGCTACCGGTTTGTGACGCCAGGGCTTGCAGGTGCGAGCCCGGTCCGCTCCGCCAGTTACGAGAAGGCGCATCCTCGGATGCGCCTTTCTTCTATCCGGATTCTACCCACGCTCCACGGTTGCCTAAATTTGAAGTTCAACCGTTTCTGGGGGACGCATGCTGCAGAATATCAGGGACAATTCACAAGGCTGGATTGCCAAGACCATCATCGGGGTCATCGTCGCATTGATGGCGTTGACCGGTTTCGATGCCATTTTTCAAGCCACCACCAACAGCAATGACGCGGCCAAGGTCAACGGCGAAAAAATCAGCCAGAACGAGCTGAGCCAGGCGGTCGACATGCAACGCCGTCAGCTCATGCAACAGCTGGGCAAGGATTTCGACGCCTCTCTGCTGGACGAAAAAATGCTGCGCGATTCGGCGCTCAAGGGCCTGATCGATCGCAAGTTGCTGTTGCAAGGCGCACACGATGCGAAATTCGCTTTCTCCGAAGCTGCGCTTGATCAAGTCATCCTGCAGACGCCTGAGTTCCAGGTCGATGGCAAATTCAGCGCCGAGCGTTTTGATCAGGTGATCCGCCAGCTGGGTTACAGCCGTATGCAATTCCGCCAGATGCTGGCTCAGGAAATGCTGATCGGTCAGTTGCGTGCCGGTCTGGCGGGCAGCGGTTTTGTCACCGATGCCCAAGTGCTGGCATTCGCCCGCCTGGAAAAGCAGACCCGTGATTTCGCCACCTTGAATATCAAGGCCGATCCTGCGTCGGTAAAGCTGACCGATGATGAGGTCAAGGCTTACTACGACCAACACGCCAAGGAATTCATGACGCCTGATCAGGTGGTCATCGATTACCTCGAGCTGAAGAAAGCCTCTTTCTTCGATCAGGTCAGCGTCAAGGACGAAGACCTGCAAGCGGCCTACCAGAAAGAAATCGCCAACCTGTCCGAACAGCGTCGCGCTGCGCACATCCTGATCGAAGTGAACGACAAGGTGACCGAAGCCCAGGCCAAGGCGAAGATCGAAGAGATTCAGGCTCGCCTGGCCAAAGGCGAGTCGTTTGAAGCCCTGGCGAAGGAGTTTTCCCAGGATCCGGGTTCGGCGAACAATGGCGGCGATCTCGGCTATGCCGGTCCAGGCGTCTACGATCCGGAATTCGAAAAGGCCTTGTACGCCTTGAGCAAGGACCAGGTCTCGGCACCGGTCCGCACCGATTTCGGTCTGCACCTGATCAAGCTGCTGGGTGTCGAAGCGCCTGAAGTGCCGACTTTCGCCAGTCTCAAGGACAAGCTGACTCGCGAGTTGAAGACTCAGCAGGTGGAGCAGCGTTTCGTGGAGGCGACCAAGCAACTGGAGGATGCCTCGTTCGAGGCGTCCGACCTGGCACAGCCGGCCCAGGACCTGAAGTTGACCGTCCACACATCGGCCCCGTTCGGTCGTGAAGGCGGTGAAGGGATTGCGGCCAATCGCGCCGTGGTCACTGCGGCGTTCAGCCCGGAAGTGCTGGATGAAGGTGCCAACAGCACCGCTATCGAGCTGGACCCGGAAACCGTCGTGGTGCTGCGTGCCAAGGAGCACCGCAAGCCTGAGCAACTGCCGCTGGACAAGGTGGCAGGGCCGATTCGTGCTCAGTTGGCCAAGGAACATGCCAGCGCAGCGGCCAAGACCCGCGCCGACGAGCTGATCGCCAGCCTGCGCGACGGCAAGACGGCACTGGACAAACCGATTGACGGCCAAGGCTGGAAGGCCATCGAGGCGGCCACCCGCAACCAGGAAGGCATCGACCCAGCGGTGCTGCAAGCACTGTTCCGCATGCCCAAGCCAGAGTCCAAGGACAAGCCGACGTTCAGCAGCGTGACCTTGCCTGACGGCAGTCTGGTGGTCGTGCGTCTGAACGGCGTGAACGAAGCGGCGGCACCGACTGACGAAGAGAAAGCGGAATATCGTCGCTACCTTGCGTCCCGTGTGGGTCAGCAGGACTTCGCGGCCTATCGCAAGCAGTTGGAGAGTCAGGCGGATATCAAGCGTTTCTAATCGCTTGATGCTTTTTCAAACCTGGCTGTGATGCTGCTCACTTGAAAAAACGGCGCTTCTTCAGAAATGGGAAGCGCCGTTTTTTTGGGTTTTTGGGGGAATATCGATGTCTTCGGTAACGGCTCAAGTGAACGGCATCAGGCCAAAATGCCAGGGTTTTTGTATCTGCTTGTTGCCCAAAGGCGGGTGTTCGTCGATCTACCGCCCTAGCGTCTTTTTCCTGCAAACAACCCCCAGTAAACTTGTAACCCCCTTGAAACAAGATTAGCCACGCTGCCAGGTCGCGTTCTGTTGCACAATACGCCCCGGACCGTTTCTCTCAGGATGTTCAATGTTCAAATCATTTCACATGCGCACCGTCGGGCTTGCATTGGTGCTGGCCGCCGCAGCCGGTTGCTCGTCGAAGAAAGCCGCCATCTACGAGCACGAGAACTTCGATGATTCCGGGACGTTCTCGCGCACTTATCCAGTGAGCGACGCGGCGACCTGCGAGGCCGGGCGCCGGGCGTTGCTCAGCCAGGGCTACATCATCACCAGCAGCGATCCGAAGCTGGTCAGTGGCCACAAGAGTTTCCAGCAGACCGGCGAGACCCACATGGAGATCAGTTTCAACCTGGTCTGTGCCGAGGACGGCGGTGCCGGACATCGTGCGACCATGTTCGCCAACGCCTTGCAGGACCGTTATGCCCTGAAGAAAACCAACAACTCCGCCAGCCTGGGTGTGGGTGTGCTGGGTTCGGTGTCGATGCCGATCGGCTCTTCGGACGATTCGATGGTCAAGGTCGCCAGCGAAACCGTGTCGGCAGCCAAGTTCTATGAGCGTTTCTTTGCCTTGGTGGAGCTGTTCCTGCCCCCCGAAGCGAAGAAAGCTGCCGAGAAGGCCGAGAATGCCGATAAGCCAAAAACGGAGCTGGGTGTCCCGGAAACCAAGGCTGAACCGGCCGCCTTGATGCCGGCTCCAGTTGCTGCGCCTGCGTCGGAACCTGTTGCGCCTGCACCAGCAGCCACTCCGGTAGAAGAGGCTGCACCGGCCCCCGTCGAAACCGCCCCTGCGGTGTCGGAGCCCGTCGCACCGCCGAGCGAGCCAGCGCCGATTGCGCCTGAGTCGTTCGAGTCTGCGCCGACGTCGGAAACCGTGACACCGCCACCACCACCGTCCAGCTCGTTACCGGCCCCGAGCGAGCCGATCCAGCCGCTTCCGGCTTCCTGAGGTCCCCGTGGCAGGGTGTTACGCCCTGTCACACTTCACGCGGTAATTTCCCGACCCTGTGCTACGTTTAATTCATGAAGCCTTTGCTTCATGTTTTGTTCATAAAGCAGCTTTATGCTGATGCCAGCGCCATCAGGCATTGGATTCAATGACAGGGGAAGGACACATAATGGATGATTATCAGGAAGAGCTGCTGGAATACCAGGCCTATGAACTGGACCCGCTGGAACCCGCCGAAGATGCAACGGAGTTGTGAGAGAGCAAGCTAGCGCTTGAAGCTCAACGCCCTCTGTGACTACGACGAAATTCCCCAGGCGTCTGGTCATTCCAGCGCTTGAAGGCTCGCTGAAAGGCCTCGGCTGAGGCAAACCCCAGCAAGTAGGCGATTTCGCCGAACGCCAGTTCGGTATCGCGTATGTAGGTCATGGCCAGGTCGCGGCGGGTGTCGTTGAGGATGGCGCGAAATTGCGTGCCTTCCTCGGCCAGCTTGCGCCGCAGGGTCCAGGTCGGCAGTTTCAGGCGGGCCGCCACTTCTTCCAGGTCGGGTTCCCGGCCCCCGCTGAGCAATGGTCCCAGCAATTGAATGATGCGCTCACGCAGGCTGCGGGTGCGGGTCAGTTGTTCCAGTTCCCGTTCACACAATTGAACCATATGGTGCCAGGTGCTGGGGCAATGCTGTGGGTTGCGCAGGGCGAGGCTGTCCAGGCCCAGTCGCAGTTGATTCTGTTCGGCGCCAAACTGGATCGGGCAGTCACCGAGCGTGCGGTAAGCCTCCAGGTACGCCGGTTCCTCGAATTCGATTTCGATGCGTTCGGGCCGCAGCGCGATGCCGCTGACGCTGGACAGTTGGGCCAGCCAGCCGGCGATGATCGAATCCACGACAAAGCGGTTGTAGGCGTTATACGGGCTGATGGAGTAGAACCGTAGCCAAGCGCCGCGGGCATCCTCATGAAAACTCGATTGGCCGCGATAGTTGGAGCCATACAGCGGCTCGAAGCGGATCATGCAGCGGGCCGCCTCGCGCACGGTCGGCGCCTGGGCTGCGGTAACGCCCGCCAGCCCAGCCTGGCTCAAGCGCCCGAGCTGACCCATGCGCAGGCCCAGGGCCGGGTCCTGGGTCTGTTGAATCGCAGCGTGGCCCAGGCGCATGTAGCGTGGGATCGACAGGCGTGCGCCGGGCTCGGCCAGGCGCGCGGCATCGAGGCCGTACTGCTCCAGCAAAGGCTTGGGGTCTTGCCCATGGCTGGCAATGGCGTCAGCCAGGCTGTGGACGAAGCCTACTGACAGGTCCCCCAGGCGCATCGGCTGCGGCTTCATGGTCACAACCACAGGTTAAGCAGGCGCGCGCCACGGGCTTCGCCATCGGGGAAGTGCTGGCCGTTGTGGCTGATGAAACTCTGGCCGGCGCTGCCGCTGTCCCAGAACTGGCCACGCAGGAACACGCTGACACCGCCCCGGGCCTGGCTGATGGGCAATTGGCCGGTCAATGTCAGGCGATGCCAGGCTTGCCCCTCGCTCACTTCACCGGGCTTGAGGCTCACTTCGCTCGGTGTGGACAGGCCCTTATAACCGCTCCAGGGCTTGTCCCAGGCGCCGCGACCGATGATGAAGGCGGGCACCACGATCAGTTGCGCGCCTTGTTCGTTGAGCTGCCGGTAATGGAGCGGGTACCAGCTGTCGCTGCCGATCAGCACGCCCAGGCGCCCGGCAGGGGTGTCGATGACGAGCGGGGGGGGCGGATGGTCGGCGCCCAGCACATCCTGTTGTTCGAATACCGGATGTCGTTGGCGTTGCGGCTGGCCGATCGGTCGGCCATCGCTGCTGAACACCAGGCTGCTGTTGTACAACGCGCCGCGGCCAATCTTCAGTTCGCCGTCGCTGACGCTGGGCTCGGGCAGCACGATGGAGCCGGCCACCAGGGTGATGCCGAACTCCTTGGCCAGTCCGCCGAACAGCGCTTGATAGTCGCGGGCCATGCCTTCGGCTTTCATACGCAGGTAGGCATCCTCCAGGCGGTTATCGCCTTGGGCGCTGACCAGCGCCTGGATAAACGCCAGCGGATTGCTGACCGCCAGCCAGTGCATGGCTTCCTTCAGGGTGGTGGCCTGGTACAACTCGTCTTTTTCGCCGCCGACCATCAGCCAGGTGCCGATGTGCTCGGGCAGGACCACCACGGTCTTGGCATTGAGAAAACCCTGGTCGCGAGCTGCCTGGAGGTAGGCCGCCAGTTTGCGGTGCAGGCGCTCGGGGCTCTGGTAGTCGGTGGGGAACAGTTCAGGCTGGATGCCCAGCAGGTTGCCGCGGTCGGCGGGCGTGCCTTGGTCGACCGCCAGGTTGATACGCAGGTCTGACAGGTAATGACCCGCTGGACGATCGGTCGTCCACAGTGCGTAGGTGATCAGGGCGGCAATCAAGGCCAGTGAAAACAGCAGGTACAGAAATTTGCGCATGGGGGAACAGTCAGCGGCCGTGTGCAGGTTCGTGATTTTTCATCAGGAGCTACGGGGCAGGGTACGGGAAAACAAGGGATTAGCGAAGGGCGGGCTGATTTGTACGCACGGCAAGCACATGCAAAAGGTGTCCAGGGAATCACCTGAATGGCATTGATGAGGTGCCGGGTGACCTTCGATCCCCCGACAGCTGATCGGTGCGCTGCACATTTGGATCATTAACTTGTCAGTTACGGTCATTGAGCGCCCGCATCCGGACTCTTACGCTGTGGGCCATGACAGACGCACGCCGCAGAGCTTGCGCTTTTTTCCGTGATCGCCCGTTGTGGAGTTATCGATGACCGCCTCCCATTACCCGCATCTGCTGGCCCCGCTGGACCTGGGTTTCACCACGTTGCGCAACCGTACCCTGATGGGCTCGATGCACACCGGCCTGGAAGAGAAATCCGGTGGCTTCGAACGCATGGCGGCGTATTTTGCCGAACGCGCCCGGGGCGGCGTGGGCCTGATGGTCACCGGCGGGATCGGGCCGAACGACGAGGGCGGTGTCTACTCCGGCGCGGCCAAGCTGACCACCGAAGAAGAGGCGCTCAAGCACCGGATCGTGACCCGGGCCGTGCACGAAGCCGGTGGCAAGATCTGCATGCAGATTCTTCACGCCGGGCGCTATGCCTACAGCCCCAAGCAAGTGGCACCGAGCGCGATCCAGGCGCCGATCAACCCGTTCAAGCCCAAGGAACTGGACGAGGAGGGAATCGAGAAGCAGATCAGCGATTTCGTCACCTGCTCGGTCCTGGCCCAGAAGGCCGAATACGATGGCGTCGAGATCATGGGGTCGGAAGGTTATTTCATTAACCAGTTCCTGGCGGCCCACACCAACCACCGCACCGACCGTTGGGGCGGCAGCTATGAAAACCGCATGCGCCTGCCGGTGGAGATCGTCCGCCGGGTGCGCGAAGCGGTAGGCCCGAATTTCATCATTATCTTTCGCCTGTCGATGCTCGATCTGGTGGACGGCGGCAGCACCTGGGACGAAATCGTCCAGTTGGCCAAGGCCATCGAGCAGGCCGGCGCGACGATCATCAACACCGGTATCGGTTGGCACGAAGCACGAATTCCCACCATCGCCACCAAGGTTCCCCGGGCGGCGTTCAGCAAAGTGACGGCCAAGCTGCGCGGTTCGGTGAACATCCCACTGATCACCACCAACCGCATCAACACCCCGGAAGTGGCCGAGCAGATCCTGGCCGAAGGCGATGCCGACATGGTCTCCATGGCGCGGCCGTTCCTGGCTGATCCAGAGTTCGTCAACAAGGCCGCTGCCGGTCGCAGCGATGAAATCAACACCTGCATCGGCTGCAACCAGGCGTGCCTGGACCACACCTTTGGCGGCAAGCTCACCACTTGCCTGGTCAACCCACGGGCCTGTCATGAAACCGAGCTGAACTACTTGCCGGTGACCCAGGTGAAGAAGATCGCCGTGGTCGGCGCCGGCCCGGCCGGGTTGTCCGCTGCCACGGTGGCGGCCGAACGTGGGCACCAGGTGACGCTGTTCGATTCGGCCAGTGAAATCGGTGGTCAGTTCAACATTGCCAAGCGCGTGCCGGGCAAGGAAGAGTTCTTCGAAACCCTGCGCTATTTCAAACGCAAATTGCAGACCAGCCATGTCGAGCTGTGCCTCGACACCCGGGTGGATGTGGCGCAATTGGTGGCGGGCGGCTACGACGAGATCATTCTCGCCACCGGCATCGCCCCACGCGTGCCGGCGATTCCCGGGGTGGAGCATGCCAAGGTCTTGAGCTACCTGGACGTGATCCTCGAGCGCAAGCCGGTGGGCCGCAGCGTCGCGGTGATCGGTGCCGGCGGTATTGGCTTCGACGTGTCGGAGTTCCTGGTTCACCAGGGCGTCGCCACCAGCCAGGACCGCGAGGCGTTCTGGAAGGAGTGGGGCATCGACACCCACCTCGAGGCCCGTGGCGGCGTGGCCGGGATCAAGGCTGAACCCCATGCACCGGCGCGCCAGGTGTTCCTGCTGCAACGCAAGACCTCGAAGGTCGGTGACGGCCTGGGCAAGACCACCGGCTGGATTCATCGCACGGGCCTGAAGAACAAGCAGGTGCAGATGCTCAACAGTGTCGAGTACCTGAAGATCGACGATGAGGGACTGCACATTCGCATCGGCGAAACCGGCGAGCCGCAAGTACTGGCGGTGGATAACATCGTGATCTGCGCCGGCCAGGATCCACTGCGTGAGCTGCAGGAAGGCCTGGAAGCGGCGGGGCAGACCGTTCACCTCATTGGCGGTGCCGACGTGGCGGCGGAACTGGATGCCAAGCGGGCGATCAACCAGGGGTCGCGGTTGGCGGCGCAGTTGTAAGGCTCAATCCCAGGAAAACCCTTGTGGGAGCGAGCTTGCTCGCGATTGCGGTGAGTCAGTTGCATGGATGCTGGCTGATCCGCCGCTATCGCGAGCAAGCTCGCTCCCACAGTGGGGAGGGGTGAACCTGAAGTCCCCCGCCAGCTGTTAAGATACCGGCCTGTTTCCACCCGGCCTGCCGCCATGCTGCTTCCCGCCCTCGACTGGCATCCCCAACCCCGACTCGAACCCCTTCACCTGGATTGGCTCGCCCGTGCCGGTGTCGAAGTGGCGGTGTTGCGTCTGGACCGGATCGATCCGCTGATCAGCGGCAACAAGTGGTTCAAGCTGGTCCATCATCTGCGCGCCGCCCATGAGGTCGGTGCCGAAGGGATCATGAGCCTGGGTGGTGCCTATTCCAATCATTTGCATGCGTTGGCGGCGGCCGGCAAGCGCTTCGGCTTTCCCACGGCCGGGCTGTTGCGCGGTCATCCCCAGGAGACGCCGACGGTGCGCGACCTGAAGGCGTTTGGCATGGACCTGCACTGGTTGGGTTATGGCGGATACCGAGAGCGGCACGCAGCGGATTTCTGGGGACCGTGGCAGCTCCGCTACCCACATTTGCATCCGGTGCCCGAGGGCGGTTCGGGTTTGCCTGGGGCGCAAGGTTGCATGACGTGGGCGGCCAGTGTCCGTGAACAACTGGCAGCGCTGGGGTGGGCGGATTATCACGGCTGGTGGTTGGCCTGCGGCACCGGGACGTCGCTGGCCGGACTGGTGCTGGCCGAAGCGGGCGAGCGCCCGGTCTACGGCGTGCTGGCCGTGCCCCCGGACCATGGCGTGGCCCGGCAGGTCGAGCGCATCGTGGGGGAAGCGGGGCTTTCCAGCCCGCGTCATGAGTTGGTCGACGGCAGCCGTGGCGGGTTCGCCCAGGTCGATGCCGAGCTCACGGCCTTCATCGAAAACACGACGGCCATCGAACTGGAGCCGTTGTACACCGGCAAGGCCTTGATGGTGCTCAAGGCGCGGGTCGAGGCGGGAGGCTTTGCCCCCGGCACGCGCCTGGTCTTTGTCCACACCGGCGGTTTGCAAGGCCGCCGAGGGTTCGATTGACGGGCGATCAGCCGCGTTTGGGCATCATCCGCAGCAGCGTGTTGTCCCGCACCACGTAGTGGTGATACAGCCCTGCCAAGGCATGCAGGCCAATCAACCAATAGCCGATGGTGCCGCCCAGCACGTGCCAACTTTCCAGTTGCTTGGCGAAATCCTTGTCTTGATTGATGAGCAACGGCAGATCGAAACCGTAGAACATCACCTGGTGCCCTTCGGCGCTGGTGATCAGCCAGCCCAGCAGCGGCATGGCGATCATGAACAGGTACAGCGCCCAGTGCATGAGGCGGGCGAGGATGGTTTGCCAGGCAGGCGATGCCGGGAAAATCGCCGGTGCCTTGCCCATGCTGCGGGCGAACAGGCGCAGCCAGACCAGCACGAACACCGTCAGGCCGAGCATGAAATGCGCTTCCTTGATCAATGTCCGGCCGCCGCTGCCCTTGGGAAAAACTCCCCGCAACTCAATGCAGGCATAAACCACGGCCAGCAGGACCAGCATCAACCAATGCAAGGTTACCGTGACGGTACTGTAGCGGCTTTCCGAGTTTTTCCAGGGCATTGCGGGTATCTCCAACAATCAGGGTAGAGCGCCGTCTAGCGCGGCGTATCTTTACTGTAAGCCCGTTTCGTTGGGTTTGCATGAGCCAGATCAGGTTTGCCGGCAAGAATCCAAAGGGCAGGATCAGGGTGTGAAGTCTGGTGGGTTCAGCAGCCAGTCCAACAGCAGCCTTGCATCATGATTGCCACGGGACGGTTTCGGTGGGGTGGCGGGTCCTGCGCCGATATCGACCGCCCCTGGGCACAGCACCGGTCGGTCGGGGTCGCCATCGAGAAAGCTCACCAGCACTTCGCTGCCGGCCATCAGGGGAGGGCTGTCGCCCAGCGTCAGTCGCGACACGGGCAGCGTGATGCCTTCCTGGTCCGGCGCCCAGAGGCTGACACTCACTTGGCCGTGCTCATCGAACGGGGCCGGCTGGCCGGTGCGGCCGAGTACATGGGCCAGGTGATAGCCGGGAATACACGGTTTGGGGTGCTTGAGGGCCGGCCTGAACACGGTGGACCAGGGAATGGCGGTGAAGCGGTTGCGGTAGTCACGGGCCGACGGTGTGGTGGGCAGGTCCGGTTCAAGGATCGAAAACTGCCGCCCGCGATGCTGGACCTCGGTGATCAGCCATTGATCGTTGAAGGTGGAAACCGGGTGTTCGCAGATCGGCACGATGTCGCCGCTGTGCAGGGCCGGTTGATCACTGTGGCCATGGATTTCCCGTTGCCGACAGCGCAACCGCTCCAGATGGCGGCGTCCGGCCTGGTAACGGTGAGTCAGGGCCGGGTCGCCGTGCATGGCCTCATGGTCGATCTGCCCGAGGGGTTGATTCGCCGCCGGGGCCTCGGTTTCGGTCGCTCCCCGGTCACGGAACCCCACAGGCACGCCAGGCACCGTCGCGTGGTGGCGCATATACAAGCGTTTGATGGCCGGTATCGAGTTGTCGTTCGGGCGCAGGGGCAGCTCGACGGAGCGTGCGGGGAAACTCTTCGGGTCTTCGGCAAACACCAGGGTGTGGCCCTGGGGAGTGTGTTCGAAGTGGTAATGAATGCCTTCTTCCTCACACAGGCGTTGCAGGAGGGCCAGGTCGCTTTCGTCGTACTGGATGCAGAATGGGCGACACGGATACTGCCCATGGGGCAGTTCGAAACGGTAACTGTCAGCGGGCAGAGCGTTGTCTTCCAGCAGGCGCTGCAGCAACTGCACCACGCTGAGCCGATGGAAAACCCGGCGCCGCGGGCCTTGTTCCAATCGCTGCAGGTAGGGCACCAACGTCAAGCGGTAGCCGATGCGCCGCGGTGCCGAGGCACTCAGGCTGACGCTGTGGACAACCCCATGGATGCCCGACTCGCCGTCCAGGCGCAGGAATGCCGGTTGCCCCAATAGCAGGTCGGGGTTTATCGGTGGGGCCAGGCAGATCAGCTCGAGGTCAAAGCGGTACGGCTGGTTGAGGGCTTCGCGGCCATTGAAGCGCAAGACTTGCAGCTGCAAGTCGTTTTGCGTGAGCGTCAGGCTGAAGGGACTTTCCGTGTCGTTGCGCATCGCGCCTCCTACTGGCAGGGACAGAGGCCCAGAGGGTACGAAACCATGGGGGGGAACGGTGCTCGCGAGCCGCTATTTCAGAAAAGCCCTACAACACACTGTGAAAATGTCGATCCGGCAGGCTGAATTTTTTGGTCGATCAGCCGGTTTAGGCCGTATAAACTTGCGCCACAGCGCCGGCCGGCAGATGTCTCGGCGCGTCAGACAAGAGAGTGAGTAATGGGCGCACAGTGGAAGGTTAAACACAAAGAAGCGGCTGCCAATGCCAAGGGCAAGATCTTCGGCAAACTGGTGAAGGAAATCACCATTGCCGCGCGCAACGGTGCTGATACCGCGACCAACGCGCACTTGCGTCTGGTGGTCGAGCAGGCGAAGAAGGCCTCGATGCCCCGCGAGACCCTGGAACGTGCGATCAAGAAAGGTTCCGGCCAGCTCGGTGAAACCGTGCAATACCACCGCGTCACCTACGAAGGGTTCGCGCCGCACCAGGTGCCGCTGATCGTTGAATGCGTGACCGACAACATCAACCGTACCGTCGCCGAAATTCGTGTCGCGTTCCGCAAGGGCCAACTGGGTGCCTCGGGTTCGGTGGCGTGGGACTTCAACCATGTCGGCATGATCGAAGCCGCGCCGGACAGCCCGGACGCCGATCCGGAAATGGCCGCCATCGAGGCCGGTGCCCAGGATTTCGAGCCGGGCGAAGACGGCGCGACGTTGTTCCTTACCGATCCTGCCGACCTCGATGCCGTGCAGAAGGCCTTGCCGGAGCAGGGCTTCACCGTGTTGTCGGCCAAGCTGGGCTATCAGCCGAAGAATCCGGTCAGCGGCTTGACCGACGAGCAGATGGCTGAAGTCGAAGCCTTCCTCGAAGGCCTCGACAACCATGATGACGTGCAGGACATGTTTGTTGGGTTGGCGGGTTAAGCACCACGCTGTTTGGGTCAGGGACATGATGGACATGTGGCGAGGGGATTTATCCCCGCTGGGCCGCGAAGCGGCCCTAAAACCAGACGACTTGAGTATGTCTGGCTGACTCTGCAGGATTTAGGGGGCTGCTGCGCAGCCCAGCGGGGATAAATCCCCTCGCCACAATAGGTGGTGTGCTTGACGGGTTGGTGCTGCTGGCTCAACCGCTGTGTTTGAACTCGCGCAGCAAGCCTTCAATCTCATCGAACCCCGGCCGTGCCAGCACCTCCGGCTGACAGCAGCGCGCCTCCAAATCCAGCAGCCATGCAAGATCCTGCGCACTGGGCGTCGGTTCGATCCGTGCCAGCAATTCCCCCAGCAGAATCCCGAAGGCCCGCACCTCGATGCGTTGCAGTGCGCGGGTTTGCAAGGTGTCTGCAGTGGCGTGGAACGACGCCGCGCCAAAGTCCCCCAGCAGGCAATCGCCCTGGTCATTGCACAGGATATTGTGCCCGTACAGATCCCCATGGGTGATGCCCTGGCGGTGCAGGTGCGCCGCCACCGAGGCGATGCCGTGGGCGATGCGCAAGGCCACCGGGGCGCTCAGGCGCAGTTCATCGGCATACACGTCGCGGGTGCATGACGCCAGGCTCGGCAGCCCGGCGAGGTTGCGATAGCTGGGCTCGATCAGTGCCATGACCAGCCCGGCCTGTTGCTCGGGGTGCCCGGCGACCTGGCCCAACACGTCAATCAGGTTCGGGTGTCGACCGGCGGTGATGCAGGCATGCATTTCATGCAGGGGTGAGCCATCGCTGGTCATCTGGCCTTTGTACAGCTTCACCGCGACGTTTCGCGCCACTTGGCCGGGCGCCTGCCAGATCGCTTGGTGAATCACTCCGGAGGCGCCTTCGCCCAGTTGTCGTTGCAGCGTCAGTTGCGACCAGTCGATGGGGGTCGTGGTGTTCAAGGCTGCGGCATCGGCCTGGGTTTCCAGTGGGTTGCCGGCGTAGGCCAGCCAACCGAGGCTCGGCAGCTCCAGCAACCATTGCGGCAGTTCGGTCAATTGGTTGGCGGCGATGCGCAGCAGTTCCAGGCGATGACACTGGCCCAGGCTCGCCGGTAACTGCTGCAAACGGTTGCCGGCCAGCATCAGTTTTTGCAGGTGCGGGCGTTGGCCCAGCTCATCCGGCAAGTGGCTGACGTCGTTGTCGGTCAGGATCAGCCAGCGCAGCCGTGGTGGCAGCGCGGCGCCCGTGACGCGGGTGATGCGGTTGGCCTTGAAACCGACCATGGTCAATGCGCTGCAACGGCCCAGGCATTCGGGCAGTTCAGTGAAGCGGTTGTCGGAACAGAACAGCACACGCAGGCGAGCCAGCCGATGCAGGTCGTCGGGCAACGTGTCCAACTGATTGCCGCTGAGGTTGAGGATCTCGAGGGAATCGGCCAGCTCGAAGATTTCCCGGGGAAACTCCGTCAAGCCGCAGGCCAGGTCCAGCCGGGTGATGCCCGAGAGCTGGCCGGCGCGTAGTTGGGCGAGGGTGTGCATGGCAGGGTTCGCTGTTGATCAAGAAGAAAAAACGCGGACACACCTGTGGCGAGGGAGCTTGCTCCCGCTGGGCGGCGCTGTAGGAGCTATGTAGGAGCTGCCGAGTGCAACGAGGCTGCGATCTTTCCCCTAGCGCTTGAGGCCCAAGTGAAAGATCAAAAGATCGCAGGCTCCGCCAGCTCCTACAGAACCCAGCGGGAGCAAGCTGCCTCGCCACAGGTCATCGGTTCAATTGATTGTGAGATGGCCGCATGATAACTGCAAAATTCCCTCTAGCGCTCGATGCTGCGGTTCCAACGGGCGTTCCAGGCCGGGCGTTGTTCGTTGACCTGGTCCCAATCCACGGCAATCGCTGTTTCCAGGTATTGCTTCATCGCCTCCACCTGGCCACGGGTCTTGTCGGTGGTCGGGGTGTTGGGGTTGGAAGGGATCTGGTCGCCTTCTTCCAGGGCAATGGCCTGGGCTTGCGGGGTCAGCAGGAAAGCGGCGAGCTTTTGTGCCAGTTCCGGCTGGGTGTTTTGCGCGATGGTGCATTCGGCGACGTTGAGGACCACGGCGCCTTCCTTCGGCTGGGCATATTCGACGGGCATGCCCTTGAGTTTCAGCGCGGTCACCTGAGTCGGTGTCAGTGGGAACAGCGCGGCTTCATCGGTCTGTAGCATTTCGGATATCTTCGCCGAGCTCGGGATGTACTCCAGCACGTTGCGCCCCACCGTGTTCGGCCACGCCTTGAAACCTGGCTCGACGTCGGTTTCGCTGCCGCCCTGGATCCGGTTGAACATCAAAAAGCCGTGCAGGCCGAAGGTGGACGAGGCCATCGACTGGAACACCACTTTGTCCTTGAAGCGCGGATCGGCCAGGTCCATCCATGAAGTGGGCGTATTCCAGCCTTTTTCCTTGAACAGCCGGGTGTTGTAGGCCAGCCCCGTCACCCCGAGGCTGACGGCCACGGCCTGGTCCTTGATACGCCCCTTGGCCGGGATCTGCGCCAGGGTCGGGCTGTCCTCGAGCTTGTCGCACAACCCCATGGCGATGGCGCGGTACATGATGCCGTCATCGAGGAACATCACGTGCATCTGCGGGTTGCCTTTGCTGGCCTGGACTTTCGCCAGGATGTCGGCGGAGGTGCCGGGCACGATGACCACTTTGACATTGTTGGCTTTCTCGAACGCCGGCAAGACCTTGTCGGCGTAGAGCCGCTCCATGGTGCCGCCGTTCATGCCCAGGTAAAGCGTCGGCTCGGCCAACGCCTGGGTGACCGGGAGCAGGGCGCCCAGGCAAGCGGAACCCAGCGAGCAGAAACCGAACAGTGCATTGCGTTTGACGTTATTCATTGGCGCGACCTTCCTCTATCAAGCAACGGAGATGGAGTGAAACCGGGTGATGGAAAACGCATCCAGCGGCGTGGTCGAAGCCCCGCTGCAGATGATCTCGGTGAGTGCCTGGCCCACCGCCGGACCGATCTGGAAACCCGCGCCGGCAAAGCCGAACGCGTGCAATAGACCGGGCTGGGTGCTGCTGTGGCCGATCACTGGTTGGCGATCGGGCAGGTAACCTTCGGTGCCGCTCCAGGTACGAATCGCCTGGGCGCCCTCCAAAAACGGGTAGAGCTCGACGGCCTGGCGCAGGATTTCCAGCACGGCGTTCTGGCCGGGCCGGGCGCGAGCGGCATCCAAGGCAAAGCCTTGGCCGCCTCCCAGTACGCAATTGCCGCGCGAGACCTGGCGGGCGTAGATACCGCCACCCTCGACGCCGGTGCTGGCGTCCATGACCAGGGGCAAGGGTTCGGTGACCAGCATCGCCGGATGCCCGGCGTGCATCGGTACCGCTTCGCCGAATTGCGCGGCGAACTGGCTGGCCCAGGCTCCGGCGCAGTTCAGCAGCCAGGGCGCGTGGAACGTCAGGCCCGCTGCGGTGTGTACGACAAAGCGTTGGCTGTCGTGCACCACGTTGCTGACAGTGCATTGTTCATGGATTTGCGCCCCCTGTCGGCGAGCGGCCTGGGCGAAGGCTGGGGATACCAGGCGCGGATTGGCATGGCCGTCATCCGGGCAGAGCGACGCCCCCACCGCGACGGCGCCGACCCACGGAAAACGCCGGCGCAGGGCCGTGCGATCGAGCAGTTGCAAATCCAGGCCGAAGCCTTGGCTGGCGACGGCGTAGTCGTGCAGCGCTTGCAAGTCTTCGGCGCTGCGGGCCAGCTTCAGATGACCGCTGCGCTGGTACTCGCCGTCGATGCCGATCAACTGGGGCAACTGGCGCCAGATTTCATGGGCCCGTTGCGACAGGGGCAGTTGCGACAGGGGGCGGCCCTGGCGGCGCACACCGCCGTAGTTCACGCCGCTGGAGTGCGAGCCGCAGAAGTCGCGCTCCAGCAACGCCACCCGGCGTCCGGCCTGGCTCAGGAACAACGCGGCCGAGGCGCCGACGATACCGCCACCAATGATCACTGCATCCACTTCGATCATGGCTCGACCTCCAGGCCGAACGGCACGGGTTTGATCGGTGCCTGGGCCCGCAAGCGGCCGATGCTGGCGACAGCGCGGCCACTTTCGCAGGCAATGATCTCCGCGGCAGCGGCGCCGCACATCCGCCCCTGGCAACGGCCCATGCCGACCCGACAATGGGCCTTGACCCGGTTGATCTCCCAATGGCCTTCGCCCACCACCCGGCGGATATCGCCGGCGCTGACTTCTTCGCAGCGGCAGATCATCAGGTGATCGGCAGCGTCGGCGGCCCAGTGTTCAGGAAAGGCAAATGCGCGCTCCAGGCCTTCCCGGAATCGGCCGATGCGCTCAAGGGCTTCTTCCAGTTGCGTGCAACGCTGCGGGTCGGTCGAGTAGCCGAGGTCTTCGAGCAAGGCCAGGGCCGCCCGTTCACCGGCCATTTCCGCCGCGTCGGCACCCATGATTCCGGCACCGTCACCCGCCAGGTAAACCCCCGGTACGCTGCTGCGTCCAGCGTGGTCCCGCAGTGGCAGCCAGGCGCGGTTGAGGGCGCTCCAGGAAAACTCGCAGCCCAGCAGGTCGGCCAGTTGAGTTTCGCTGCGCAAGCCGTGGGCGAAGGCCACCGCGTCGCAATCGAGGGTTTGCTCGCCTTTTGCGTTGCGCCATTTTAGCGACTGGACCCGGCGTTCCCCGCTGATACGCGACAGATTCGCGCCTTGGTGCACACTGATGCCGTGGGCGGTCAGCCAGGCACGGTAGTAGAGCCCCTTGGCGAGGGTGGCCGGTTGCACCAGCAGGCCGGGCAGGGCGCGGGCCTGGGCGCTGAAGGGCGAACTGTCGAGCACCGCGACCACGTTGGCCCCGGCCTTGGCGTACTGATACGCCACCAGATACAGCAAGGGACCGCTGCCAGCGAACACCACCCGTTCGCCGATGGCGCACCCCTGGAATTTCAGCGCGATCTGCGCCGCGCCCAGGCTGTACACCCCGGGCAGGGTCCATCCAGGTACGGGCAGGATCCGGTCGGTGGCGCCGGTGGCGACGATCACGCTGGCGTATTCAAGACGATCGGCGCGACCTTCATGCAAAGTGTCCAGCACACCGGCTTCGGCGTTCCACACCAGGGTGTCGGGACGGTAATCGAGCTGCTCGCGCAACTCGTCGAGGGTCTGGTGGACGGCGCTGGCCTTGTGCGCTTCGAAGCCATAGAGCTTGGTGGGCGAGCGCTTGAAGTTGGCCGGTTGACGCCGATAGATCTGCCCGCCACCGCGAGCGGCTTCGTCCAGCAGGACGGGATACACGCCATGGGCGACCAGGGTCTGCGCGGCGCGGATACCGGCCGGGCCGGCGCCGATGATGGCTATCGGTTTCATCGCCACCTCACGGGCAGGGCCGGGGGATTCGTGGGGTTGTCGAAACGGTCATCGCGAGCAAGCTCGCTCCCACATGGGCTCTGTTGTGGATATTGGTTTTGTGCACACCGCAGTCCCCCCGTGGGAGCGGGCTTGCTCGCGAAGACGGCGGCACATCCAACGACGGTTTCGGTAGACAGACCGCTTTTGCGAGCAAGCCCGCTCCCACATTTGATTTGGGGTGATGCTTTATCTTGTGCACGCTGCAAATCCCCTGTGGGAGCGAGCTTGCTCGCGATGAGGCTCGGCCTGTCGACAATGTTCATACCTGGCGTCCCGGTTCGCGGCTGATGTGCTGCCCGGCTTCCAGCAGGGTCGAGCAGGCGCGTACGCGGCGACCGTCGCCCAGGCGCACCCAGCAGTCCTGGCAGGCGCCCATCAGGCAGAAGCCGGCCCGGGGCTCGGCGCTGAAGTCACTGCCGCGCAGGTGTTCGCTGCAGGTCAGCACGGCGGTCAGCAGCGTGTCCCCCAGCAGCCCGGTGGCGGGCTGGCCGTCGAGGGTGAAGTCCAGGGCCGGGCGGTCGCCTTCGGCCAGTCGTTTCAGCAGTGCCATGACACCCTCATTGTTTGCCTACCAGGACCCGATCCAGGCCGTAGACCCGGTCGAGCAGAATCATGGTCAGCGCGGTGAGCCCGATGACCAGCGCCGAGACCGCCGCCATCATCGGATCGATGGATTCGGTGGCGTACACGTACATGCGCACCGGCAAGGTTTGCGTGGCCGGCGAGGTGACGAAGATCGACAGCGTGACTTCATCGAAACTATTGATGAACGCCAGCAGCCACCCCCCGGCCACCCCCGGCAGGATCATTGGCAAGGTGATTTGCCGGAACAGTGTGAAGCGCCCGGCCCCCAACGATTGCGCGGCCTGTTCGGCGCTGCGGTCCAGGCCGATGGCCGAGGCCAGCACCAGGCGCAGCACATACGGCGTGATCACCAGCACATGGGCGAAGATCAGCCAGGCGAAGCTGCCGTTCACGCCCATCAGCGCAAACAGGCGCAGCAAGGCGACCCCCAGTACCAAGTGCGGAATGATGATCGGTGACAGGAACAAGCCGTTGAAGAAATCCCGGCCCGGGAACTCCAGCCGCGTGATCGCCAGGGCCGCCGGCACCGCAATCAGCGTCGCCAGTGAGGCCGCGCAGAACGCCAGGACCAAGCTGTTGTAGAACGCGTCGACAAAATCCGCGCGCTCGAACACCGCGCGAAACCAGCGCAGGGAAAATTCGGTGGTCGGCAGGCTCAGGGTGTTTTCCGGGGTGAAGGCGACGAGGCAGACCACCACCAGCGGCGCGAGCATGAAGACCACCACCAAGGCGTGGAACAGCAGCGCGAAAGGACCGTTTCTGGACATGACGAATTATCCCAATGACTTCTTGTAGCGGCCTTCGATCATCCGGTTCCACGACAGCATGATCAGCAGGTTGAGCAGCAGCAGCGCGACGGCGATGGCTGCCCCCATCGGCCAGTTCAGCTCCGACAGGTACTGGTCGTAGATCAACGTGGCGACCATCTTCAAGCGCCGTCCGCCGAGCAGGCCGGGAATCGCGAAGGAGCTGGCGGCGAGGCCGAACACAATGAGGGTGCCGGACAGCATGCCGGGCATGATTTGCGGCAACACTATTTTGCGGATCACCGTGAACTGGCTCGCCCCCAGGGACAGCGCGGCCTGTTCGGCGGCCGGGTCGAGTTTCTGCAACGAGGTCCAGACTGGAATGATCATGAACGGCAACATCACGTGGACCAGGGCGATGACCACGGCGAACGGTGTATAGAGCAGCTTCACCGGCGCACCGCCGAAGGCTTGCAGGGCCTGGTTGATCAGGCCGTCGGCGCCGAGCAACAGGCTCCAGCCGAAGGCTCGTACCACCACCGAAATCAGCAGCGGCGTGAGAATCAGGATCAGGAAAATCGAGCGCCACGGCGCGCCCATGCGACTGAGGATGTACGCCTCGGGCACGCCGATCAGCACGCACAAAACAGTGGTCAGGGCACTGATCCAGAATGTGCGCAAAAAGATCTCGTAGAAGTACGGATCACCCAGCAGGCTGGTGTAGTGCTCAAGCGTGTAGGCGTCGCCGTCGATGCCCGAACTGTAGTCGAAGACGTTGAACGACAGGACCAAGGTCAAGCCCAAGGGAATCACCAGCAAGCCCAGGTACAAGGCCAGGGCCGGCGCGGACATCAGGTAGCCTTGCCGACCGCGGCGCATCGCATCGATCAGCTTCATGCCGGTACCTCGTCCACACTCAGCACCCGCAGCAGTGCCGGATCCCAGTCCAGGCCCACCGCCGTGCCTTCGACCAAGGGCGCCGAGCCGTCGTTGCGGCGCACCACGCAGAGTTCACCCAGGCCGGTGGACACACCGTACAGCCATTGGCTGCCCAGGAAAAAACGGCTGACGAGGGTGCCTTGCAGTCGCCCTGAACCGGCCTCGCACAGGTCGATTTTTTCCGGGCGCAGGCTCAGGGTCAGCTCGCCATCGGCCTGGCTGCAGGCTTGAACGACGCCCGCACTGTCCCGCACACCGGGCAGCAGGTTGGCTTTGCCGACGAAGCTGGAAATGAACTCGGTGCGCGGGTGCTCGTAAAGGGTGTACGGCGCATCGATCTGGGTGATGCGCCCGGCCTGCATCACCACGACCCGGTCACTGATCGACAGGGCTTCGGACTGGTCGTGGGTCACCATCAGTGTGGTGATTCCGACTTCGCGCTGGATGCGGCGAATTTCGTATTGCATCTCTTCGCGCAAGTTGGCGTCGAGGTTGGACAGCGGCTCGTCGAGCAACAGCACCGGCGGTTCGATCACCAAAGCCCGGGCCAGTGCCACGCGTTGGCGCTGACCGCCCGAGAGTTCTCTCGGGTAGCGGTCGGCGTGGCGGTCCAGGCGGACCAGTTTCAACACCCGGTCCACCCGTTGTTGCAGTTCGGCGTTGGCCACTTTGCGCATGCGCAG
Source organism: Pseudomonas sp. NFACC24-1 (assembly GCF_900115235.1). Lineage (NCBI taxonomy): Bacteria > Pseudomonadati > Pseudomonadota > Gammaproteobacteria > Pseudomonadales > Pseudomonadaceae > Pseudomonas > Pseudomonas sp. NFACC24-1. The sequence continues at coordinate 126,398 of NZ_FOVS01000001.1, read as the reverse complement.
GCCGAAGGCGACGTTGTCCTTGACGGACATATGGGGGAACAGCGCGTAGCTCTGGAACACCACCCCCAGGCCACGGCTGGCGGGCTTGGCGTGGGTAATGTCGCGCCCGTCCAGCAGGATGCGCCCGCTGCTGACTTCGACGAAGCCGGCAATCATTTGCAGGGTCGTGGTCTTGCCGCAGCCGGAAGGCCCCAGTAGCGAGACAAACTCGCCTTTTTCCACCGACAGGTTGGTGGCGACCACGGCATCGATGTCACCGTAGCGTTTGCCAAGTCCTTCAAGTTGCACAAAAGCCATCGCTGCGCTCCACCTGGGATTGTTATGCGTCGCCGCAAGGGCGCGCTTTTTTATGGGCAGATACGAAAGGGTGCTGCTGGGGTGCGTTGGCGCTCGACCTTGAGTCGGCTGCCGCTGTTGTTCGAATCGCCCCTGTCTGGACGAAGAGTAGGACGAAGAATAGGATGGGCTCAATGGACTATTTCACTGAGATGAAGATTATTTTCAGTTTCATTCAGTGAGTAAATTTAATAATGAGAAATTACATGTTTGATTCCACTGATCGGAATAATGACAAGGGCGAAGTCGGTGTCGGAGCGGTCTCCAGGCTGTTTGCCGTGTTGCGCAGCTTGGGTGACACCGCCGAAGGCGGTGAGCGAGTGACGCAATTGGCCCAGCGCATCGGCCTGTCCCAGCCCACCACGCATCGCTTGCTGCGCAGCCTGATGGACGAGGGCATGGTCGAGCAGGATGCCAGCAGCAAACGCTATCGCCTGAGCCTGGAGTTCTTCGCCCTGGCGGCCCGCGCCGGCAATACCGGCAATCTGCGCGACCTGGTGCGCCCGGCCATGCTGCGGTTGTCGGCGTCCTTGGGGGACTCGCTGTTTCTGCTCGCCCGCAGTGGTTTCGATGCCATTTGCCTGGACCGCAGCGAGGGACCGTTTCCGATCCGCACGTTCACCGGTGACATTGGTGGCCGCGTGGCGTTGGGCGTGGGGCAGGGCAGCCTGGCGATCCTGGCGTTCCTGCCGCAAGAGGAGCGCGACACGGTGATTCAATACAACCTGCCACGGCTCAAGGATTTCCATCTGTACGACGAAGTCTTCCTGCGTTCGGAAGTGGAGAACGTGCGCGCGCTGGGTTACGCCGGGCGCAACACCGGCGTACTGCAAGGCATGGCCGGGGTGGCTGTGCCGATCCTGGACCGTGATGGCCGGGCCGTGGCCGCCTTGAGCGTGGCAACCGTGAGCGACCGGTTGGGGCCCGATCGCCTGCCGACGGTGGTGGACATGCTCAAGCGCGAGGCGGCCCTGATCGGGCCGCGGATCAACCCGTTCGACCCGTTGCTGCGCAGGCCTTCGCAGGTGTTCGGGCAGGGGTGAACACACCTTGAAGCCTTCCACAAATCCCTTGTGGGAGCGGGCTTGCTCGCGAAAGCGGTGTATCTGCCAAGATGATGTCGCCTGACACACCGCCTTCGTGAGCAAGCCCGCTCCCACAGGGGATGGTGATGCTCAGAAGTCCAATGTCTGCTTAAGTCTTTGCATTGTCGGCGTGTCACTCGGTATGACCATCGCATAGTTGTAGCCCGGCCCGGACCAGTACTCGGCTTCCAGCTCGCCATCGCGGCGACTGCCCCGGGGCAGCAGGAAGTTTTTCGGGCCGGGTGGGCGCACGTAGAAGCTGATTTTCTGACCGCTGGGGTCCTGATAGACCACCATCGCCGCTGCGCCTTGCTCGGTGCTGAGCAATCGCCCGCTGACCGGTTTGAAGCCGGCGCCGGACAGGTTGGGCAGCCGGTCGGCCTGGGTGAAGTAGCGGTCGAGCCAATCTTGCATGTGCTGCTCGTCGCCGCTCTGGTAATCGGCTGGAAGGATGCCCTGCTGGGCAATCAACCGGTATGCCTGGAGGGCATCGGCCATGGGCGCAACGGCGCTGAGCAGGGTCATTTGCCGCGCCTGCCAGCCACCGAAGCCTCCCACGCTGACCGCCAGCAGCAACACCGCGGCGCTGGCCAGGTGGCGATGGGAGCGATGTTTCAGGCGTTGGCGAATCATGGCCGGGTCGAGGTCCGGGTTGGACGGTTGTTGCAAGGCTCCGCTCAGGGCCGTGCGCAGGTGCTGTGCGTCCTGTTGCCAGGCCCGGATACGGGCGGCGACTTCGGGCTGGTTGGCCAGGTAGGTCTCGACCAGGCGCTGGTCGGCCTCGCTCAGTTGACGATCGACGTAGGCGTGCAGGTCGCTTTCGCTGGGGGGCATGCTGATCATTTGAGTATCCGCAGGGTGGGGCGGGTGATTTCGCCATCGCTGAGTTGGCGCAGGGCCTGGCGGGCGCGGGACAGGCGGGACATCACCGTGCCGGTCGGTACGCCGAGGATGTCGGCGACTTGCTGGTAACTCAAGCCTTCCACCGACACCCATAACAACAGCGCACGCTGTTCCGTCGTGAGCTGATCGAAGGCCTGCAAAGACGACTGTGCGATCACGCTGCGTTCGGCCGAAGGGTGGGCATCGTCGCGGCCGGTGAAAAACTCCAGCATGCGCGCGTACCGGCGGGAGCGGCGATGGCCGTCGAGAAACTGCCGATACAGGATCGAAAACAGCCAGGCTCGCAGATCGCCGTCCGGGCGCTTGTCGTTCCATTTGGACAACGCCCGTTCCAGGCACATCTGCACCAAGTCGTCGGCGTTGCTCGGGTTGCGCGTCAGCGACACGGCAAAGCGCCGTAGCCTGGGGAGGAGTTCGCGCAACTGTTCGTCTAGTGCATTCATGGAAGGTGGCTTCTGTAGGCAGTCACTGCGCCGGGACTGGAAAGACGACCCGCGAACGAGATTATTCCAGTGCAGGAAAAATAAATACGAGGCGTGGGAATAAACCTGCCAGGTCTTCGTCTGACGGATCCATTTCCAACAAATGGCCTCGAGCCCTGGAGCTTTCTCATGGTTGATCCTTCACCCTCGTCGAGCCGGCCGCCCTTGAGTGCCGCCGCCCTGACACTGCGCCTGAGCGGCATTGCGGTGATTGTCGCCGCGCTGGCCGGACTGTTTGCCTACGTCAATGGCAGCCTTGACCCACAGCGCCTGACACCGGAAGCGCTGGTCAATGTCTTGGAAAAAAACAACGGCGTTCACCCGGGCTTTCGACGCAACCACTCGAAAGGAGTCTGCGTCGCGGGTTATTTCCAAAGCTCGGGCGAGGTCAGCGCCTATTCCAGCGCCCAGGTGTTTTCGCTGCCGCAAACGCCCGTGGTTGGGCGTTTCGCCTTGCCCAGCGGCAACCCTTATGCACCGGATAGCAGTGTGCCGATTCGCAGCCTGGCGCTGCGTTTTACCCAGGCCAACGGCCAGCAATGGCGCACCGGCATGAACAGCATGCCTGTGTTTCCGGTGGGCACGCCCGAAGCCTTCTACCAGCTCCAGCAAGCCCAGTCGCCGGACCCTGCCACAGGGAAACCGAATCCCGCGGCCGTACCGGCGTTCTTTGCCGCGCATCCCGAAGCCGTGCCGTTCCTGCAATGGATCAAGACCGCCAAGCCGTCGGCCAGCTATGCCACCGAAACCTACAACGGCATCAACGCCTTCTATCTGGTCAACCCCGCCGGGCAGCGCCAGGCCGTGCGCTGGGGCGTGGTACCACTGAGCCAGGACGCTGCCGATGCGACGCCACCCCAGGGCGCCGACTTCCTTGAGCAAGACTTGGCGAAGCGTCTCGCCGCCGGGCCATTGCGCTGGCAACTGAACATCACCTTGGCCAACCCGGGGGACCCGGTGAACGACGCCAGCAAGGCCTGGCCCGCTGACCGCAAGGTGCTCAACGCCGGCACGCTGGTGCTGGAGCGCACCCAGGCGCAGGACAACGGCGAATGCCGCGATATCAACTATGACCCGCTGATCCTGCCCCAAGGGATCGAAGGGTCTGACGATCCGCTGTTGGTCGCGCGTTCCGCTGCTTATGCCAGTTCCTATCTGCGTCGTACCAGCGAAGTGAGCCAATTGCCCGCCACCCAGGAGTCACGCCCATGAGCGCCCCTCGTCACTTCGCACCGCTGGCTCGGCTGCTGCACTGGCTGATGGCATTGATGATCATCGCCATGCTGTTTATCGGCGCCGGCATGGTCGCTTCAGTGTCCGCGCGCCATGAATGGCTGCTGCAGTTGCACAAACCATTGGGCATCGCGATTTTGCTGTTGGTGATCGTGCGCCTGGTGGTGCGGTTTACTACCCGCCAACCGCCGCTGCCGGCCGATCTGCCGGGTTGGCAAGTGCTGGCGGCAAACGTTTCCCATGTGCTGTTGTACGCCTTGATGCTGGTGCTGCCGTTGTTGGGCTGGGGCATGATTTCGGCGGCGGGGGATCCGGTGATGCTCGGTAACTGGTTGCAACTGCCTTCGATCCTGCCCGCCCACGCCCAGACGTTCGCACTGCTGCGCAAGGCCCACGGGTACCTGGCTTATTTGTTGTTCCTGACCGTGCTGGTGCATCTGGCGGCGGCGCTGTTTCACGCGTGGGTGCGCCGGGATGAGGTGTTGGACAGTATGTTGCGCGGCAAGGGCTGATGAAGTCATGGCAAGGGTGCTTGCTCCCGCCGGGTGGCGTTTGTAGGAGCTGCCGAGCGAAGCGAGGCTGCGATCTTTCAATTGACACTTGATTCCTCAGTGAAAGATCAAAAGATCGCAGGCTTCGCCAGCTCCTACATCGCCGAGCGGGAGCGAGCTCCCTCGCCACAGTGCCTCTGATCAGATCATTGGATCAGCGCAATTCGTCAACCATGGCCTCGATGGTGCTCAACACATCCTTGCCCAGTTGCATCGAACGTTTGCCAGACCAGCCGGTGATCGGGTTCGGGTGATCGTCATGGTCCTTGAATGGCATTTCCAGGGTCAGGGACAGGCAGTCATATTTCTGCCCGACCGCGTTACAGGCCAGGGTCATGTTGGCCTGGCCCGGTTCATCGCGGGTGTAGCCGTGAGCGGTCTGGAAGTCTTTGGTCTGGTGCTTGAGATGGCTGCGAAAGCGCTCTTCGAGTTCGGCGATGCGCGGCGTGTAGCCTGGGTTGCCTTCGCAACCGGCGGTGAAGACATGGGGGATTTCCTCATCGCCATGAGCGTCGAGGAACAGGTCGACGCCGTACTTTTCCATTTGCTGCTGTACGAAAAAGACTTCGGGGCTGATTTCTGGACTGGCGTTCTGCCATGCGCGGTTGAGGTCCTGGCCCATGGCGTTGGTCCGCAGATGACCGTGGAACGCGCCGTCCGGGTTCATGTTCGGCACCAGGTACAGGTCGGCCTTGGCGAGCAACCGGTTCAGTTGCCCATCGTCATGCTGCTGGAGGCGTTCGATCACGCCCTCCATGAACCATTCGGCCATGTGCTCGCCGGGGTGCTGCTGGGCGATGATCCATATTTTGCGCCGGCCTTCGGCACCGCTGCCCTTGCGCAGCAATTGAATGTCACGGCCTTCCACGCTTTTACCAACGGCCAATAGCTCGGTGCCGGCCTTGTGCTGCGCTTGCTCGATCAGCCAGTCATGACGGCCACGGCTGTAGGGTTCGAAGTAGGCGAACCAGGCGTGGGGTTGTTCGGCTTCCAGATGAAAGCGCAGGGCGTCGCCTTCAAACTGGGTCGGAATGCGGAACCAATTGACGTGATCGTAGGAGGCGACGGTCTGGTAGCCCGTCCAGGCTTTGTTGTAAGACGATTGACTGGCGTTGAGCAGGCGGAAGGAATATTCCTGGCCGACGTGCAAGCCGCTGGCCTTGAAGTGGAACCACTGGAAATGGGCGCTGCGGGTGTCGGGCCTGATCTTGAGCAACGACTGCAACGGGTTGCTGATGTCGACGACTTCGATGTTGCCGCTGTCGAAATTGGCGCTGATATCAAAGGAAGATTTAGCCACGGTCACGATTCCTGGAAAGGATTTTCATGGCCGTTACTTTACACGCAAGAAACACGCAAGAAAGGGGAAACCGGGGCGATTTACGTCACGTAAACGAGGGGGCGTCCTCCCTGGACGCCGAGCCAGCTTAGAGAGTCTGCAATTGATTCTCAAGTGCTGGATGTCGATAGTTTTCGCCTGTGTGGCGGGGGGACGCTTGTAAACGGATATTCATTTGCTATCATCGCCGCCAACGAATTGGCAGCACCCTAAAAGACTTCATTAGCCTGAAGACATAAGCCGAAAAATCGGCAAAAAAAGACCCGGCAAAAAGCCGGGTCAAAAACCGTGATTAGCCTGATGAGGAGATATTCCAGAAGTCCGACCTAAGGTCTTCTGGTCTATCGACTGATCTCGCGACCAGCTGATGCAATAATAATCATTATCATTTGCAAGTCAAATGGTTTTATCGCATCGATTGGAAAAAAATTTTCTCGTCGTCCGCGTTCGCCACGACATTCCCGAGGGTTACCGCTAGCGAGTAGGGTAGCCATCCAGGGATCGGTCAAGCATCACCTTGACCAGATCGATCATGTGCACCACTGAAAATGCCAAGTCACGGCTCGAACCGTCTAACTGGTTGGCCGACTCATGGGCGGTTGCCGCTGCACAGCGCAGCAGGTCGCACGCATGGACCAGGGCTTCCTCTGCGCTGACGCTGTGGCTGACCTCGAAAAAACGATGTTCTGCCTGGGCTGGCGAAACACCTGGTTTCAAGTAGTAATCGAGGGCGCGTTTGGCTGCCGGGCAATCCTGCAGTGAAGGGAACGTGCCGTCGAAAGGGCTGCTGGGCTGGTCTGTATTGGGTGTGTCCATGGTGATGAAAATCTCCGTGTGAGGGGCTGAAGGCCTGAATCCAGAATAGTACTTACCGTAATTGTGACGACAATTTAAATACTACAATTTGTGTTTTGCGGGTCGGAGCCACCCACGTATCGTGCCGCACATGGATAAATGGATAGAGTTGGTCAAGGCCAAAATGAAGGAGCTGCGCATCACGCAAGTGGTGCTCGCAGAGCGGTTGGGAATGTCCCAGGGCGGCGTCGGCCATTGGCTGACCAAGCGCCGGCAGCCCAGTGTCGACGACATGAACCGGGTTCTGCGGGAGCTGGGGCTGGAGTTTCTGGAAGTGGCCATGGTGATCCGCGAGCCGGACACCTCCACCGAAGAAGGCATGGCCCTGGCGCAGAAGTACAATCCGTACTTCCGTTACCCGGTCAGTGAGTGGCACGAGGTTGGCGAGGTTCGCGAAGGCGATCCCGGCGCCTACAGCCAGGCGCGCTACGAACTGACGGACTACCACGCCCAGGGCGACGCATTCTGGCTGGTGGTGGTGGGCGATGCGATGACCGCACCCAGTGGGTTGAGCATTCCCGAGGGCATGTCGATCCTGGTGGATCCGGCCATCGAGGCGGTGCCCGGCAAACTGGTGGTCGCCTGCCTGCCCGGCAGCAGTGACGCGACCTTTCGCAAATTGATCGAAGAGAGTGGGCAGCGTTACCTGGTTCCGCTCAATCCGACTTACCCGAAAAACCTGTACACCGAGCAATGCCGCATCATCGGTGTGGTGGTGCAGGCCACCATCAGGTTCTGACTGGATCGGCCCTGGGAGCGGGCCGATTCCTATTCTTCGAACGCCACCAGGGCACTGCCCTCGCTGACCATTTCGCCTTCCTGGCAATACAGCGCCTTGATCACACCGGCCTTGGGCGCACGAATGCTGTGCTCCATTTTCATGGCCTCCAGTACCACCAGTTGAGCCCCGGCTTCCACCGTCTGGCCGACACTCACCAAGACCCGCACGATGCTGCCGTTCATGGGCGCGGCCAGGCCGCCTTGATGGCTGTGGCTGGCTTCGGCGGCGGCCAGCGGGTCGTGCAGGTCGATCCGGCGCAAGTCACCTTCCCATTGCAGGTACAGGCTGTCAACCTGGCGAATGGCCCGATGGCTGCGGCGCAGACCATGGTGCTCGATAGTCAGTTGTTCCCCCTTGAGTTCCGCGCAATGGGCTGTGACGTCCAGCGTCAGCGCACGATCCTGACCTTCACAGCTCAGGTGCAAGGTGGTTTCCCTCGGCAACCCCAGGCGCATCCCGGTGGTGCTGGCCCACGGTGAGCCGGCGTCATCGCCGCGTACTCGCGGTGCCAGGCTCAAGGCGACTCCCTGGGCGGCGGCGAACCAGAACGCGTCATCCAATTCGCCGGGCTCTGGCAGTAATTGCGCCTGGTAACGTGGGATAAATCCGGTGTCCAGCTCTGCCGCCGCGAAGGCGGGATGGGCGACGATTCGGCGCAGAAACCCGATATTGGTTTTCAGCCCGCCAATGACAAATTCATCGAGCATGCTCAACAGTCGCAAGCGTGCCTGCTCACGGTCTTCACCCCAGGCAATCAGCTTGCCGAGCATCGGGTCGTAGAACGGCGAGATTTCATCGCCTTCTTCAACCCCGCTGTCGACCCGCCGACCCGGCCCCTCGGCCGATTCGCGATACAACGCCAGGCGCCCGGTGGCCGGCAGGAAATCGTTGCCCGGGTCCTCGGCATACAACCGCACTTCGATGGCGTGACCGAGCAGCGGCACTTGCGCTTGAGTGATGGGCAATGGCTCGCCTTGGGCGACGCGGATCTGCCAGGCCACCAGGTCCAGCCCGGTGATCGCCTCGGTGACCGGATGCTCGACCTGCAACCGAGTGTTCATTTCCATGAAGAAAAACTCGCCCCGGGCATCCAGCAGGAACTCCACCGTACCGGCCCCGACATAGCCGATCGCCTGGGCGGCGCGCACGGCGGCTTCCCCCATGGCCCGGCGCAGTTGCGGGGTCAGGCCGGGGGCTGGGGCTTCCTCCACGACTTTCTGGTGGCGGCGTTGGATCGAGCAATCGCGCTCGTTGAGATACAGGCAGTTGCCGTGTTGATCGGCAAAGACCTGGATCTCCACATGGCGCGGCTTGAGCAGGTATTTTTCCACCAGCATCCGTGAATCGCCGAACGAGGACTGTGCTTCGCGCTGGGCCGAGGCCAGGGCTTCGGCCAGTTGGCTGACGTCCTCGACCACTTTCATGCCTTTGCCGCCACCACCGGCAGTGGCCTTGAGCAATACCGGGTAGCCGATGCGCTCGGCGGCGTCGCGAAAGGTCTCCAGGTCCTGGGCTTCGCCGTGATAACCGGGTACCAGGGGCACGCCGGCGGTTTCCATCAGCGTCTTGGCCGCCGATTTGCTGCCCATGGCGTCGATGGCCGAAGCCGGTGGGCCGAGGAAGATCAGCCCGGCATTTTCAATCGCCCGGGCGAACCCGGCGTTTTCGGACAGAAAGCCATAACCGGGGTGAATGGCCTGGGCGCCGCTGGCTTTCGCTGCGGCGATCAGTTTGTCGATTTGCAGGTAACTGTCGGCGGCCTTGTTGCCGCCCAAGTCGACGCGAATGTCGGCTTCACGGCTGTGGCGGGCATCACGGTCGGTGGCGCTGTGTACGGCAACAGTGGTCAGGCCCATGGCCTTGGCGGTGCGCATGACGCGGCAGGCGATTTCGCCACGGTTGGCCACCAGCAACGTGGTGAGGGCAGGGGCGCTCATCGACGCGGCTCCTTGTTATGGTTCGACTCGGCTTGCCAGTTCGGCGCACGTTTTTGCAGGAAGGCGCGCAGGCCTTCCTGGCCCTCCGGGCTGACGCGGATGCGGGCGATGGCGTTTTCGGTGTAGCGCCGCAGCGCCGGGGTAAGGGCGCCGTTGCCGACTTCACGCAGCAGTTCCTTGCTGGCGCGCATGGCGGCCGGACTGTTGAGCAACAGGTTGTCGATCCACTGTTCGACCTGCTGGTCCAGGGTCTCGACTGGGTAACTTTCCGACAGTAAGCCGATCTCTTTCGCACGTTGGCCGTCGAAGCGTTCAGCCGTCAGGGCATAACGACGCGCCGCCCGTTCGCCGATGGCTTGCACCACGAACGGGCTGATCACCGCCGGTGCCAGGCCAATGCGCACTTCCGACAGGCAGAACTGTGCTTCATCGGCGCCAATGGCCATGTCGCAAGCACTGATAAGTCCCAGCGCGCCACCAAACGCCGCACCCTGGACGACGGCCAGCGTAGGAATTTTCAGTTTGGCGAGGTTGTACATCAGCTCTGCCAGTTCCCGAGCGTCATCGAGGTTGGTGTGGTAGTCGAGCTCGGCCGATTGCTGCATCCAGGCCAGGTCGGCGCCGGCGCTGAAATGCTTGCCGCGGCCGCGGATCAGCAGGAAGCGCAGGTTAGGATCGCTGCTGACGTGGTCCAGGGCGAGGATCAGTTCGCGGATCATTTCGGCGTTGAACGCGTTGTTTTTCGACTCGCGGCTGAGCCACAGGGTGGCAACGCCCCGTGGGTCGCTGTGCAGTTCGAGGGTGTTGAAATTATCCATGGGCATTCCTCGTTTACATCCGGAACACGCCGAAGCGGCTCGGTTCGATAGGCGCGTTCAGTGACGCGGACAAGGCCAGGCCCAGTACATCGCGGGTCTGGGCCGGGTCGATGACGCCGTCGTCCCACAGTCGCGCGCTGGAATAGTAGGGGTGCCCCTGTTCTTCGTACTGATCGAGGATCGGTTGCTTGATCTCGGCTTCCTGCTCGGCGCTGAAAGGGTGGCCACTGCGTTCGGCCTGTTCACGCTTGACCTGCACCAGCACGCCGGCCGCCTGCTCGGCACCCATTACGCCAATCCGCGCGTTTGGCCACATCCACAGGAATCGCGGGTCATAGGCGCGGCCGCACATGCCGTAGTTACCCGCGCCGAAACTGCCGCCGATGATCACGGTGAATTTCGGCACCTTGGCGCAGGCCACCGCGGTCACCAGTTTTGCGCCATGTTTGGCGATGCCGCCGGCTTCGTATTTCTGCCCGACCATGAAACCGGTGATGTTCTGCAGGAACAGCAGCGGGATCCCCCGCTGACACGCCAGTTCGATGAAGTGCGCGCCTTTCTGCGCGGCCTCGGCGAAGAGAATGCCATTGTTGGCCAGGATTGCGACCGGGTAGCCATGCAAATGAGCGAAACCACACACCAGGGTCGTGCCGAACAGCGCCTTGAACTCATCGAACACCGAACCGTCCACCAGGCGCGCGATCACCTCCCGCACATCGAACGGCTGCTTGGCATCGGCCGACACCACACCGTACAGCTCGTCACTCGAATACAGTGGGGCGATGGGCTGGCGTTGCTGCAGCTCACCGAGTTTGCGCCAGTTGAGGTTGGCAATGCTGCGTCGGGCGATGGCCAGGGCGTGTTCGTCGCTCTCGGCATAATGATCCGCCACGCCGGAGATCTTGCAGTGCACATCGGCACCGCCCAGGTCCTCGGCACTGACCACCTCGCCGGTGGCGGCTTTCACCAAGGGTGGGCCGGCGAGGAAAATCGTCGCCTGGTGGCGGACCATGATCGCCTCGTCCGCCATGGCCGGCACATAGGCACCGCCGGCGGTGCAGGAACCCATGACCACGGCGATCTGCGGGATGCCCTGGGCACTCATGTTGGCCTGGTTGAAGAAGATCCGGCCGAAGTGCTCGCGGTCGGGGAACACTTCATCCTGGCGCGGCAGGTTGGCACCGCCGGAATCCACCAGGTAAATGCACGGCAAGCGATTCTGCTGGGCGATGGTCTGGGCGCGCAGGTGTTTTTTCACCGTCAATGGGTAGTAGGAGCCACCTTTGACCGTCGCGTCGTTGGCGACAATCATGCATTCGACGCCTTCCACGCGGCCGATGCCGGCAATCACGCCGGCCGCCGGCACGTCTTCGCCATAGACTTCGTGGGCTGCCAATGGGCTGATTTCCAAAAACGGCGAGCCCGGATCCAGCAGCCGGTTGATGCGTTCACGGGGGAGCAACTTGCCCCGCGAGGTGTGCCGCTCCTGGGCCTTGAGGCCGCCGCCCTGGCGGATTTGCGCGAGCAGGGTGCGCAGGGCCTCGACGTGTCCGAGCATCGCCTCGCGGTTGGCGATGAACTCCGGCGAACGCGGGTTGAGCTGAGTGTGCAGAATCATGGGCTACTCCGTAGCAGCTTTGAGCTTCAAGCCACAAGCTGCAAGCAAGAGCGCAGTTCGCTTGCCGCTTGAAGCTTGTCGCTCGTAGCTGACGAAATTCATTTCGTTTCGTTGAACAGTTCGCGGCCGATCAACATCCGACGAATCTCACTGGTGCCGGCACCGATTTCGTACAGCTTGGCGTCACGCAGCAGACGACCGGCGGGGAATTCATTGATGTAGCCATTGCCTCCCAGGATCTGGATGGCGTCGAGGGCCATTTGTGTGGCGCGTTCGGCGCTGTAGAGGATCACCCCGGCGGCGTCCTTGCGGGTGGTTTCACCGCGCTCGCAAGCCTGGGCCACCGCATACAGGTAGGCGCGGCTGGCGTTGAGTTGGGTGTACATGTCCGCGACCTTGCCCTGGATCAGCTGGAATTCGCCGATGCTCTGGCCGAACTGTTTGCGGTCATGGATGTAGGGCACGATCAGGTCCATGCAGGCCTGCATGATCCCGGTCGGGCCGCCGGACAGCACCACGCGCTCGTAGTCGAGGCCGCTCATCAGGACTTTCACGCCTCCGTTGAGCGCGCCGAGGATGTTTTCTTCCGGCACTTCGACGTCATCGAAAAACAGCTCGCACGTGTTGGAGCCGCGCATGCCGAGCTTGTCGAATTTGTTGCTGCGGCTGAAGCCTTTCCAATCGCGCTCGACGATGAAGGCGGTGATGCCGTGAGGACCCTTTTCCAGATCGGTCTTGGCGTAGATCACGTAGGTGTTGGCATCGGGACCATTGGTGATCCAGGTCTTGCTGCCGTTGAGCACGTAGCGGTCGCCACGCTTGTCGGCTCGCAGTTTCATCGAAACCACGTCGGAGCCGGCGTTCGGTTCGCTCATCGCCAGGGCGCCGATGTGTTCGCCGCTGATCAGCTTGGGCAGGTACTTGGTTTTCTGTTCGTGATTGCCGTTGCGGTTGATCTGGTTCACGCAGAGGTTGGAGTGGGCACCGTAGGAGAGGGCGACCGAGGCCGAGCCGCGGCTGATTTCTTCCATCGCCACCACGTGGGCCAGGTAGCCCAGGCCAGCGCCGCCGTATTCTTCCGGTACGGTGATGCCCAGCAGGCCCATGTCACCGAACTTGCGCCACATGTCGGCGGGAAACAGGTTGTCGATATCGATCTGCGCTGCCCGGGGTGACAGCTCGGCCTTGACGAAGGCCTGCACCTGGTCGCGCAACATGTCGATGGTTTCGCCGAGGGCAAAGTTCAGGGATGGGTAGCTCATGGGACACCTTTGGCTTTTTTATCGGGTGCGGAGAGCGGGGGAGTGGCTCTCACCTTTACGTTAACGTAAGCCTGCGGCGAGAAGCTGTCAATCGCCCTTTACGTTAACGTCAACTTGAGCCAGAGTAAGTGCCCACCAAGGCATGTTGCATCAGGTTATCGCTACACCCACTAATAAAGACAAGAGGGGGCGTCATGGATCAACCCGGTTCGCATTCGCAGCTCAGCTACACGCGTGGTTCCGCAGCCAAGGCCTTGCTGGCCCAAACCATCGGCGAGGTTTTCGACCAGACGGTGGCCCGTTATCCGGGGGGCGAGGCGTTGGTGGTTCGCCATCAATCGCTGCGCTATACCTGGCAACAATTGGCCGAGGCCGTCGATCTGCATGCCCGAGCCTTGTTGGCGCTAGGCTTGAAAACCGGTGATCGCCTCGGTGTGTGGGCGCCCAATTGTGCCCAGTGGTGTATCAGCCAGTTCGCCAGCGCGAAGCTCGGCGTGATTCTGGTCAACATCAATCCGGCCTACCGCGTTTCCGAACTCGAATACGTGCTCAAACAATCCGGATGCCAATGGCTGGTGTGTGCCGGGGCGTTCAAGACCTCGGATTATCACGCCATGCTGCAAGCGTTGGCACCGGAGCTGGCAGAGCAACCGATCGGCCAGATGCAGAGTGAGCGCCTGCCGGAGTTGCGCGGCGTGATCAGCCTCGATTCCCAGCCACCCTCAGGCTTCCTGCCCTGGTCGCAACTGGCCGCCCTGGGCGCGACGGTGACGCCTGGACAACTGGCCGAGCGTCAATCCAGCCTGCGGTTCGATCAGCCGGTGAATATCCAGTACACCTCCGGCACCACGGGCTTTCCCAAAGGCGCAACCCTCAGCCACCACAACATTCTCAACAACGGGTACATGGTTGGCGAAAGCCTGGGCCTGACGGCTGGTGACCGGCTGGTGATCCCGGTGCCGCTCTACCATTGCTTCGGCATGGTCATGGGTAACCTGGGCTGCATGACCCATGGCAGCACCATGATCTACCCCAACGATGCCTTCGACCCATTGCTGACCCTCAAGGCTGTGGCCGAGGAAAAAGCCACTGCGTTGTATGGCGTGCCCACGATGTTCATCGCCCTGCTGGACCAGCCGCAGCGGGGCGACTTCGACCTGTCCAGCCTGCGCACGGGCATCATGGCCGGGGCCACATGCCCCATCGAAGTGATGCGACGGGTCATCAACGAAATGCACATGGCCGAAGTGCAGATTGCCTACGGCATGACGGAAACCAGCCCGGTGTCGTTGCAGACCGGTCCTTCAGACGAACTGGAACTGCGTGTAACCACCGTCGGCCGCACCCAGCCGCAACTGGAAAGCAAGATTATCGATGAGGCGGGCAATCTCGTCCCGCGGGGCGCTGTCGGCGAATTGTGTACCCGCGGCTACAGCGTAATGCTCGGCTACTGGAACAACCCCAAGGGCACCGCCGATGCCATCGACCCGGATGGCTGGATGCACACCGGCGACTTGGCGACCATGGACGAGCAGGGTTACGTCTGCATCGTCGGGCGGAACAAGGACATGATCATCCGTGGCGGGGAGAATATTTACCCCCGTGAGCTGGAGGAGTTCTTCTTCACCCACCCGGCGGTGGCGGACGTGCAAGTGATCGGCATCCCGTGCTCACGCTATGGCGAAGAAATCGTGGCATGGATCAAGTTCCATCCTGGTCACAGCGCCACCGAGCAAGAGCTGCAAGCCTGGTGCAAGGAGCGCATCGCCCACTTCAAGACGCCGCGACATTTCAAATTCGTCGAAGAATTCCCCATGACGGTCACCGGCAAGGTCCAGAAATTCCGCATGCGCGAAATCAGTATCGAAGAGCTGCGCGATAGCGACGGCTGAGGCACATCTGTGGGAGCGGGCTTGCTCGCGAAGACGGCGGCATGGTCAACATTTATGTTGCGTGGTACACCGCTTTCGCGAGCAAGCCCGCTCCCACAAGAAAAATCCAAACGGCAGAAAGCACAAAGGGGAGCCGAAGCTCCCCTTTAATTTTGTCGTCGCGTGCTCTTTTTTTATTATTGAGGGGCGGCCTGTTGTTGTTTTTGGTAGCCGTGGCCCTTTACCGCTGTTTTTGGCGATCCCCATCCGGGATCAAGAGCAAACGTATTTTTTTGAGCGCTGATCTGCTTTTTCGCCTGGCGATCCAACCGATTCGGGAGCTACCTGAAGGTAGTTTTATTGTTCTCTGCCCGGTTGCGGGTTGCTCCTGGAAGCACCCTGAAAAGCACATCTTCTCCAAAAAAATCTGTTAGCTGCGTCTCTGCCGTGTTGTTTTTGTTATGTCAGAGTCGTTTCGTCTTGTTTTTATTGGGTTTGCTGCGTTTTTTTATTCTTGTTATGCAAGAGATATAGCAGGTGGCATGCCAACTTTTAAAAGTCTATATAAATCAAATAGTTGTGTTTTTTGACCGAAAAATCTGACCGACCAAACCTGACAAATTGTTTCCGTGTTACTCGTTTCGCCGCTGTTACAAAGCCGGCGGTAACACCTCAGTGTGCATTGCGGGCCTTGGCCACGCGCGAACCCGTCGGGCGATCGAGCACATCACAAATCTGCCGGCCCGCGGCGATCAGTGCGTCCAGGTCGACACCGGTTTCGATACCCAACCCGTCGAGCAGGTACAGCACGTCTTCGGTGGCGACGTTACCGCTGGCGCCCTTGGCGTACGGGCAACCGCCAAGGCCGGCGATGGAACTGTCGAACACCGCGATGCCTTCCAGCAGGCTGGCGTAGACATTGGCCATGGCCTGGCCGTAGGTATCGTGGAAGTGTCCAGCGAGTTTGTCCCGAGGCACCTCGGCGCCTACCACCTCGAACAGCCTGCGTGTGGCGCCAGCGGTACCTGTGCCGATGGTGTCGCCCAGGGAGACCTCGTAGCAGCCCATCGCATACAGTTCCCGGGCGACCCACGCCACCTGCTCAGGCTTGACCGCCCCTTCATAGGGGCAACCCAGCACGCAGGACACGTAGCCGCGCACATTGACACCGTGCTGTTTTGCGGCCGCCATGATCGGCGCGAAGCGCTCCAGGCTGTCCTTGATGGAGCAGTTGATGTTGCGCTGGGAAAACGCTTCGGACGCGGCGGCGAACACCGCCACCTCTTTCACGCCTGCCGCCAGCGCATCTTCGAACCCCCGCAGGTTAGGCGCCAGGGCGCCATAGGTCACACCGGGCTTGCGCTGGATCTGCGCGAACACCTCGGCGGACCCGGCCATTTGCGGCACCCACTTGGGCGAGACGAAACTGCCGACTTCGATATAGCCCAGGCCGGCGGCGCTCAGGGCATCCACCAGGCGCACCTTGTCGGCGACGCTGATGGGCTGTGCTTCGTTCTGCAGCCCGTCGCGGGGGCCGACTTCGATCAAGCGTACAAAGGAGGGGAGGGACATGGGGATTGACCTGTGGTGAGTTGCCAATATGTCGAGCGCAATGATGAACCCATTGTGGGAGCGAACTTGCTCGCGATAGCGGTGTGTCAGCCACATCAACTCCAACTGATCCGACGCTATCGCGAGCAAGCTCGCTCCCACAGGGGGAATGTTACTGGACGATTTCCTCGCCCTTGATCGTCTGCTCCAGCGCCTGGATGCAGCGTTCTTCGGCGGTGTCGAGTTCCAGTTTCATCTGTTCGATGTCCAGCAATTGCTGTTCGAGCTGTTCCCGGCGCTCGGCGATTTTTGCCAGCATGCTGTGCAGCTGTTTCTGATTGCCGCTGGAGGGGTCGTAGAGTTCGATCAACTCGCGGCACTCGGCCAGGGAAAAGCCAATGCGCTTGCCGCGCAGGATCAGCTTCAGGCTGACCTTGTCCCGCGGCGAATAAATGCGCTCCTGGCCCCGTCGCTCCGGGCTCAACAGGCCTTGTTCTTCATAGAAACGGATGGCCCGTGTGGTGATATCCAATTCGCGGGCGAGGTCGGAGATGCTGTAGGTCTGGCTGCTCATGGAAGCGCTCGAAACGAAAGGGACTGGCGCTAAGCTAAAGGCAGGTTGACGTTCGCGTCAAGCAATGAGGTTCCACACACAAAACCTGTGGGAGCGAGCGATGGCGTCGGACCAGTCGCCACGGATATTGGCCGGTCTACCGCTATCGCGAGCACGCTCGCTCCCACAGGTTTGATTTTTTAAACCTTATCGAGCTTCTTCTCATGGGCCGTCACTTGTTGGCACAGCTCGATCATCTGCTCGCGCATCCAACGGTTGGCCGGGTCTTGGTCGGTGCTTTCGTGCCAGTAGAGATGGGTCTCCACCGGGGGCACGTCGTTGACCGGGAGCAGGAAGGCGTGCAAATCATGACGTCGTGCAAAGCGCTCGGGAACGGTCATGACCATGTCGGTCTGCTGCAGCACCTGGGAGGCCATCAGGTAATGCTGGGAACGCAGGGCGATCTTGCGCTGGATACCCATCTTGCCGAGGGCCAGGTCGACGTAACCCAGCCCGTTGCGGCGGCTGGAAATGTGCACGTGGGTCTGGGCCAGGTAATCATCGAGGGTGATCTTTTCCTTGCCCGCCAGCGGATGGCCCTTGCGCATGGCGCACACGTAGCGATCTTCCATCAACTTGACGTGGCGCACCTGTGGGTCGGTATTGAGCGGCGCGTCCACGGCGAAGTCGAGCCGGCCGGCGGCCAGTTCCTTGGTGGTTTCACGACGCTTGGACAGGAAACTCTCGATCGCCACGGTCGGCGCCAGGCGGCGCAGGCGCTGGAACAGCAGCGGCAGGATCACGCCTTCGGTGAGGTCGGTCATGCTGATGCGGTAGGTCTTGACGGCCTGCAGCGGGTTGAAGATCCGGCTTTCCTGCACCGATACCCGCAGCAGCGACAAGGCATTGCGTACCGGGCCGATGATGTTCTGGGCCATGGGCGTCGGCACCATCCCTTGGGCGGTACGCACGAAGAGCGGGTCGTTGAAGGTCTCGCGCAGACGCGCCAGGGCATTGGACACGGCTGGCTGAGTGATGCCGACGATCTGCCCGGCACGGGTCAGGTTGGCTTCGGTGTAGATCGCATCGAAGACAATGAAAAGGTTGAGGTCGACCTTGCTCAGATTCATGGCGCTGCACTCTTGTTCTTGGGCTTGTTGTGAGGTGCCGGGTGGCGATGCGAATCAGTGAAACATATATCGGTGATGAATGTTAATACACGCCGAGAATAGGTTAGGTAAATTTTCGTAGCTGAACTAGCATCGATTTCATGACCTAAAACAACCTCTGCCAAGAAGGTGCTGCTCATGGATTTTGCCTATTCCCCCAAGGTTCAGGAACTGCGTGAACGCGTCACGGCGTTCATGGATGCCTATGTCTACCCGGCCGAAGCCGTGTTCGAACGACAAGTGGCCGAGGGCGACCGCTGGCAACCCACGGCCATCATGGAAGAGCTCAAGGCCAAGGCCAAGGCAGAAGGCCTGTGGAACCTGTTTCTGCCGGAGTCCGAGTTGGGCGCCGGCCTGACCAATCTGGAATATGCGCCGTTGGCAGAGATCATGGGGCGCTCGCTGCTGGGGCCGGAGCCGTTCAACTGCTCGGCACCGGACACCGGCAACATGGAAGTGCTGGTGCGCTACGCCAACGAAGAACAAAAGCAACGCTGGCTCGAGCCGCTGCTGCGCGGCGAGATTCGTTCGGCCTTTGCCATGACCGAGCCGGATGTGGCCTCTTCGGACGCCACCAACATGGCTGCCCGCGCCGAGCGTGACGGCGACCAGTGGGTGATCAACGGCAAGAAATGGTGGACCTCGGGGGCCTGCGACCCGCGCTGCAAGATCCTGATCTTCATGGGTCTGAGCAACCCCGATGCGCCGCGCCATGCCCAGCACTCGATGATCCTGGTCCCGGTGGACACCCCCGGGGTCAAGATCGTCCGGCCGTTGCCGGTGTTTGGCTACGATGATGCGCCTCACGGGCATGCCGAAGTGCTGTTCGATAACGTGCGGGTGCCGTACGAAAACGTCCTTCTGGGCGAAGGCCGTGGTTTTGAAATAGCCCAGGGTCGACTCGGCCCAGGCCGGATTCACCACTGCATGCGCTCCATCGGCATGGCCGAACGCGCCTTGGAATTGATGTGCAAACGTGCCGTCAGCCGCACCGCTTTCGGCCAGCCGTTGGCGCGCCTGGGCGGTAACATCGATAAGATCGCCGACTCGCGGATGGAGATCGACATGGCGCGCCTGCTGACGTTGAAGGCGGCGTACATGATGGACACGGTGGGCAATAAGGTGGCGAAAAGTGAAATCGCCCAGATCAAGGTCGTCGCGCCGAACGTGGCCTTGAAGGTTATCGATCGGGCGATCCAGATCCACGGTGGCGCCGGGGTTTCCAACGATTTCCCGCTGGCCTACATGTACGCCATGCAGCGCACCCTGCGCCTGGCCGACGGCCCGGATGAAGTCCACCGCGCCGCCATCGGCAAGTTCGAGATCGGCAAGTACGTGCCCAAGGAGCTGTTGCGTAGCGGCCGCTGAAGGCCTGTTTCACCCTGGCAACGCCATCGCGCTCACCACAAATCCCCTGTGGGAGTGAGCCTGCCCGCGATGGCGTTGGCACATCCAACACTCATGCAAGCTGAACCGCCGCCATCGCGAGCAAGCTCGCTCCCACAGTGGGTTTGCGGTGCGACGTCTATCTCGGGCGAACCCACACTCCCTGTGGGAGCGAGCTTGCTCGCGATGGCGGCCTCCAGGACAGTGAGCCTTCTTACTCCTTGACGCTCATGTACTCCTCGGCCCAGCGGATGTAGTCCTCAGGCTGGGTGTAGGTGTGGGTCAGTTCGGTGGCGCTGAGGTCCGACGCCTGGGTGAAGATCTGCCGCTGTTCGCGAAGGCTGTCGTAGGTGGCCTTGATCGCGGCGAAGTAGGCGCCGTGGCCGTCGATGGTCACGCGGACGCCCAAGTCGGCCAGGCGCTTGTCGTCGCGCAGCAGTGGATTGCCGTAGGTGACAAGCATCAACGGCACCGTCAGGTTTTCACTGATTTTTTCCAGATGATCGAAGTCTTGCACGCCCACCATGCAAATCCCGTCGGCCCCGGCACGCTCATATTGCTGGGTCCGGCTGATGATTTCCTGGACCGGCAAGATCCCGGCGTTGGTCCGGGCGATGATCGCCATTTCCGGATCGACGCGTGCTTCCAGCGCTGCCCGAATCTTGCCGACGCCCTCGGCGACACCGATCAGGTCGGTGGATTTACGCCCGAACTGGGCCGGCAGCAAGGTGTCTTCGATGGTCAGCGCCGCGACGCCGGCCCGTTCCAGTTCAATGATGGTGCGCATCACGTTCAGGGCATTGCCGTAGCCATGATCGGCGTCGGCAATGACCGGCAGCTGGGCCACGCGACCGATACGGGTGGCCTGTTCGGCAAACTCGCTGAGGGTGATCAGGGCGAAGTCCGGCGCGCCCAATACTTGCAACGACGCGACCGAGCCTCCCAGGATGCCTACTTCAAAACCCAGGTCGGCGGCGATGCGCGCCGACATCGGGTCAAACACCGAGGCGGTGTGGTAGCAGGTCTGGGAAGCCAGCAGCTGACGAAAGTTGCGACGCAAATCTTGATGGGAAAGCCTGGACATATGAGTTCCACCAATGGAATGGAAAGGCTTGAACAAAAGTGTCAACGCCGAAAGATCCAAAGGCTATCACGTGGCAAGCGTAAAGATGATGACGAATGTGTATGGGCGATGCGTTCGCTGCATGGGAAAAGGCCGCAACCGGTGAGTCTGCGGCCAGCGAAAGCGTCCTTGGTGTGTCGCTCAGTCTGAGGTTGGCACGCTCCACAGTTGCTTGATCTCGTGGATGTTTGCAACGTTGAAGCGAGTGGGGAACCCGGGGATGGTGCATTGGATTTCGTTGATCAACTGCGTTGCGGTGTCGATCACCTGAGTGCTGGCTCGCAACAAGGGCGTTTCCTCCCAGTCTTGCATCAGGTCATTCATGTTTTTCTCCTTCTTTTAAATACCGGACAACGAAATGACTATCCGGTGTTGAGCAATGACAATGTGTCGGTGAATAGCGCGATTTCTTGCGTCGCTACACCCGGGTGAAGCGGTCGGTAGTCCTTATCGAAACACCAGGCTTCATCAAGTTTGAGCCAATGTTGCGGATGAACGAGCAGGCTCAATGAGGCCGACATTGACATTGGCGGGATCTGTCTATGGATTTCTTTGAGTGCGGGCATGTACAGCACTTCGCCGGGTGCAAGTTTTAGTCGTCGCTCTTTACCCAGGCGCGGTTTCTTATTCTTTTGCAGCGGTAGGTCGTCGAGTATCTCGCGGGTGATCGTGGTATAGCCGTCACCGCTGTAGCCGACGGCATAAATCTCGAAGTCGTGACTGTGGTTCAGGTGATAGATGAACGTTTCTTTTTCATCAGGCGTTCTTGCCGGTGCCCAGAAGTTCAAGCGAAGACTAAAAGAGTCATTGCGGTACAGGACAAACCCATAGGCGTTATAGAGGCTGCTGCGTGTATCAAAGCCGTCTCGTTGGATCGTGGTATACAGATGATCGCTCAACAAAGTGCGGTTTTTGGCCAACTGTTGCAAGTCTTCGATAATTCGGGATTTATCTCGCCGCAGGTCATGGGTTTTCAATCGCTCGACAAAGGCTTGCAGTTTCATGCCGCCTGCTCGAACGGTTGGAGCAAGTTGTCCAGGCGCGAATTACGGTGTTTTTTCAGCAGCGTAATGTAGCTCAAGGCGTCCTGGGGATTGGCCCGATAGAGCACCTGGAAGGCTTTCCACGCCACGGCCGGGTGATAGTGGTAGACCAGCTCCCCGGCGACGCGGCGGCGTTCGGGGTCTTGAACCGTTTCGAGCAGTTCCAGGCTCACCAGGTAGCGGGCGGCGCTGTCGTCATGGGGTAGCCAGGCGACCTTGCGTAACGAGGCACGATCGAATACTCCGATGTCTGCACTCCTGTCTGGCAGATTGATCCTTCCTACCAGCCCGGTGTTCGTTTGCGCTGGGCGGCAGTAGTCAAAGAGTGTCCGGCTGCCGTCGATCACCAGCGGGTTGTTTTTATCTATGTGTACGCTGTCGGCCTTTTCAAGCCGATGCCCCTTGAGGGTATATCGCTGTACGTCGAATGGTCGATCAACGGCGAACAGAATACTTCGGCCGGGTATTGAATACAGTTGCGAAGAGACATCGACGGATGTCAGTGGCTTGATGCTGATATTGCCAATGTTCGTGCAATGTAACGTGATGGTGGCGGTGTGCAGGTTAGTAATATTCATGATGGCTGCACGTCGAGAACGGGCATCGGTAAATGTTGGCTGGTTGTTCAGCTCGGCAATTAATTGATTGATTTGCGCGGTCATGTCCAAAGTTTTTATTTGTTCTGCAATCTCGTCAGGCGGCCGGTGTGTGGAAATCAGAGTCTTGATCATGAGCGGGTTCGTTACAGTAGGGCGATGGGCACAAGTATGGTTTTGGGAGGGGGTGGAGGCAATTATGGAATTGTCGGGAAGTATTGCCGATGAACAATACTTGAGTTGTTAAAGACTCGTTAACGCTGCGCTTTTGGTTGGACGATAAGATCGGCCGCCGGGGCGGCGGTGATCGGATATCGGTGTACGAGGCACGAGAGAGGCTATGCCGCCACTGCCTGCTGCCCCTGCCTGAGCAACGCCACGGCGCGTACCGTATCACCCGGTTGCACTTGCAGGCGTTTGGCGGTGAGGCGATCGACGAGCAGGCTGTTGCCATGCAGGCGTGCGCGGGCGCTGGTTACGCGGCAGTTTTCCAGGCGCCGGTTGTGAATCAGCCAGACCGGTGCCTGTTCGTCCGGAGTGCCAATGGCCAGGGTCAGCGTCTGGCTGTCGCGTACGCTGCGGATTTTCGACACCGTTGCTTCGATCACCGGGCCACCGTCGAAAATGTCGATGTAGCCCCTATGGCTGAAACCTTCGGCACTGAGGATCTTCAGGGCCGGTTCGGTGTTCGGGTGAGCCTTGCCGATTACCGCCTGGGCCTGTTCGGTGAGCAGGCAGGTGTACAGCGGCTGGCGCGGCATCAGCTCGGCGATGAACGACTTGTTGCCCATCCCGGACAACTGGTCGGCGTAACTGAAATCCTTCTGGAAAAAATGCCGTCCCAGGCTGTCCCAGAACGGCGAACAGCCTTGTTCGTCGGCATGGCCCCGCAGCTCGGCAATGAGTTTTTCGCCGAACAGCTGGGAAAACTCGGCCACGAACAGCAGACGCGCCAGGGACAGCAGGCGTCCGTTGTGCCCGTGGCGTTGCTCGGGGTGCAGGAACAATGAGCAGACTTCCGATTGCCCGGACATCTCGTTATTGAGAAACAGCGTCGGGATCTGCCGCTGGATTCCCAACTCCGGCGCCGAACTGACCGTGACCCCGACCCGATAGTTGTACCAGGGCTCACGCAGCCCCACCGCCCCGGTCAGGGCGCTGATGCCCACCACCTGCCGGTCATCGTCTTCGAGCACGAACAGGTAGTCGGCGTCGGCACGTTCGACTTGGCCGGCGAAGGTCCGCTGGGCCCAGCGAACGCGGTGGGCCAGACGCTCTTCGTTGGCCGGCAGGCTGGTAAACCCCGGGCCCGCGCAACGGGCCAGGTCCAGCAAGGCAGGCAGATCGGTGATGGCCACCGGACGGACAATCATGATGCAGCTCCTTCATCGTGTCGGTCCAAACGTCGGTGCAGGCCATGGGATCGAGTGAGGTTCATAGGGCAATCACCCGGATCCGCGCGCCATCCTGGATGTCCAGGGCCGTCAGCATGGCGGGCGACAGGGCCACCGGGCCGTCGGCGCCGACGTCCAGATCGGCGACGATGGCCCGGTAGTTGCCAAGGTGCTCGTTGCTCACCAGGTACAGGCCCCGTGCGTCAATTTGCGGGCTTTGCCTGGCCGTAGCGGTGCGACTTTGTGCGATGGAACGGATATTGGCGATACGGGCATGCAAGGTTGGCCCGCCGTCGAAGATATCGACGTAGCTGTTGGTCTCGAAACCTTCGCGCTCGAGGATGTCGAAGGCTTCCTGGCCGTCGGGATGCACCCGGCCGATGCAGGCCTGGGCTGCGGGCGGCAGCATGGGCACGTAGATCGGGTACTGCGGCATCAGCTCGGCGAGAAAGGTCCGGCTTTGCAAGCCACACAGCCGTTCGGCTTCGACGTAGGGCAGGTCGAAGAAGTGCTGGCCGATGGCGTCCCAGAAGGGCGACTGGCCGTCCTCGCTGCTGAAACCGACGATTTCGGTGATGACCGATTCGGCAAAACGCTGGGGGTGGGCGGCGATGAACATCAGCCGGGCCCGGGACAGCAGTTCTGATTCCGGCGTGCGCACCCGTTCGGCGTCGATGTGGAAGCCACGCAGCAGTGTTTGCCCGTTGAGGTCCTGGCACAGTGACAACGCGGGTACGCCGTGCTGGATGTTCAACTCCCGGGATTCGCTGGAAAACGGCCGGTTGCGCAGGCTGTAGAACGGCTCGTTGCAGCCGGTGCTGGAGAGGATTTCCGAACAACCGACCAGGCGCCCGGATTCCAGGTCCTGCAAGACGAAAAAGTAATTCTCTGCCCCTGGCCCTTGCACATCGGCTGCGAACGAGGCGCACGAGTCGAGGATTTTTTCCTCCAACCGCCGGGTATCGTCCGGCAGCGACGTGACGCCCACCAGGCTGTCACGGGCCAGTCGTTGCAGTTGCGGCAGATCGGCTAATTGAACTGGACGTAATGCCAGCATGGATTGCACTCCTGTTCCCAGAGAGCCCGGTGACTGGCACCGGGCTTGACGATCACTGTCGATGTCCACGCGTTACAACCTGGCTGGTCGAACCCTGCGACCGCCGCTTCTCATTGACCCGCCGGATCGGCCAGGGCGGTACGACCGCCGAATTTGTTGAGCAGGCACAGATAGACCACTCCCGCGGCGATCCAGATCAGGCCGAGTTTCTGCGCTGCCACACCCATGTTGTACATGATGGCCGCGACGATCACGAAGCCGACCAGCGGGCAGATCAAGTGACGAATCAATTGGCCGGACCGCTGGCGGCGCCAGTAATGGTTGATGACCGTGATGTGCAGCAACATGAAGCCGCTCAGGGCGCCGAAGTTGACCAGGGAGGTCAGGGTGTCCACGGCGTTGATGAACAGGTAGCAGATCAGCAGCGACAGCACCGCCACCAGGTAGATGCTCATGTAGGGGGTGTTGTGTTTCGGATGGACCTTGGCCAGCACCTTGGGCAACTGGCCGTCCCGGGCCATGCCGAACAACAGGCGCGACACCGCTGCCTGGGAGGTGATCGCTACTGCTACGCCCCAAGCCAGGGCGGTGGCCACCGCGGTCAAGGTGGCCAGCCAACTGCCGGCCGCCAATTCGGCGATTTCATAGAAGGCGGTATCGGCGGACTTGAAGCCCATGCCGGCTGCCAGATCGGTGGCGATCCAGGTCTGCACCACGAAAATCGCCCCCATCACCAGCAAGGTCACCAAGGCAGCCTTGCCGACGCTGCGGCCCGGGTCGCCCTTGATTTCTTCGGCCAGGGTGGAAATGGCGTCGAAGCCCAGGAACGACAGGACCGCGATGGACACGGCTTGCATCAGCAGGGCGAAGTTGAAGTGTTCCGGGCTGTACAGTGGTGCCAGGGTCAGTTGGCCGTGACCGGCCCCGCCGTGCAGGGCATTCCAGGCGTAGAACAGGAAAATCCCCAGCACCACCAGCTGTGCCAGCAGGAAAATGATGTTCATCCGTGCGGTGAACGTGATGCCCCGCAGGTTGACGAAGGTCGCGCTCACCAGGAATGCCAGGATGAAACCGACCTTGGGAATGTCCGGGTACAAATGGTTCAGCGCCATGGCGGCGTAGACATAGAGCAGCGGCGGGATCAGCAGGTAGTCCAGCAGCATCAGCCAGCCAGCGATGAACCCGACGTGTGGGTTAAGGCCTCGTTGCGCGTAGGAATAGACCGAGCCTGCCACCGGAAAGGCCCGGGCCATACTGCCGTAGCTCAAGGCGGTAAACAGCATTGCCACCATGCCGATGATGTAGGCCAGGGGCACCATTCCCGGAGCCTCGGCGTTGACGTAGCCATACACGCCGAACGGTGCGATGGGGATCATGAAAATCATCCCGTATACCACCAGGTCTGTCAGCGACAGGCCGCGTTTCAATTCCTGCTTGTAGCCAAATGCCTCGATGCTCATGAGCCGTTTTCCTTTTCAGCTGTGTGGGTTGCACTTGCTTGCTGTCTGTCGCTGGTCACTTGCCGCTGCTGCTACAGCAGGGGCGCCAGGTAGGCGCTCCAGGTCCGTACCCCCTCGGGGCTGCGCAACTGGTCGTTACGCACTTCGATCAGCACCGAATCCAGGCCGCGACCATCGCCGTGCACCGGGACCGTCATGTCGGTCAGGGGGTTGATCTTGTAGGGTTGGTTGCCCGCTGCCCGCAGCGAATGCCGGCTCAGTCCGTCGACGATGCGCTGGGCGTATTCCTTGGCTTCGCCGAACAGCACGCCGGCTTCCAGGGCGCGTGGCTGGCCATAGAACACCGGGGTGAAACTGTGGATGCCCACCACGCGTACCGGCCGGTTGGCGGCCAGGCGCCGGTCGATCAGCGCCCGCAAGCGATCATGAAAGGGATGGAACAGGCACTGCTGGCGATATTCGCGCGTGGCCTCGTCCAGGTCGTGGTTGCCCGGAACCTGGTAGATCTCGCTCTGGGGCGGAATGCTGTCCGGCACGTGCAGCGGGCGGTTGAGGTCGATCAACAGCCGTGAGTAGTTGGCCGACAGCAAGGTCGCACCGAGGGTTTCGGACAGGCGTTCGGCCAGCAGCAGCGCGCCGATGTCCCAGGCGATGTGCTCCTGGGACGCGGTTTCATCCAGGCCCAGGTCATTCAGCGCCACGGGAATGAAACGGCTGGCGTGTTCGCACACCAGCAGCACCGGGTGGTCGGATTCCTCCCGGGTCAGTCGATAGGCTGGCCTGGTGTAGAGGCCCGATTCAGCACACTCAATAGATTCGTGCATAGTGCTCGCAACGCTCGGCAGGTGAGAGCGCCTGGGTCAAGGCCTGCTCCTGGGCCTTCAAGGCGAAATAGGTTTCGACCAGCGGGCCGGGCAGGGTCTCGAGCAGCGCCCCGCTGTGGCGCAGGCAGTCCAGTGCCTGGGCCAGGGTTGTCGGCAGGGCGATAATGCCACGGGCGCGACGTTGTGTTTCGTCCAGCTCATCGGGTATTTCATCGGTGACAGCCTGCAGTTCTCGCCGTTGCTGGATGCCCAGTCGCCCGGCAATCAACAGCGCGGCCATCGCCAGGTGCGGTGAGGCGGTGGCGTCCATGGCGCGAAACTCCAGGTTGTACTGGTTCGCCAGCGGCTTGCCACCCAGGCTCACCGTCGGGCAGATGCGTAGCGCCGCTTCGCGGTTGCGCTGTCCCAGGCACGCATAGGATGCGCTCCAATGATGAGGTTGCAGGCGCTCGTAGGACAACGGCGTCGGCGCGGTCAGCGCGCACAGCGCCGGCAGATAATGCAGCACACCCGCGGCCCAATGCTGGCCGAGGCTGGACAAGCCATTGCTGCTGGCGGCGTCATGCAGCACCGGGTCTGCGCTCAGGTCTTGCAGGCTCAGATGCAGATGCACGCCGTTGCACACGGCATTTTCCGAGGTCTTGGGGGCAAAACTCACGTCCAGGCCCATCTGCCGGGCGATCTCGCGGGTGATTTCCCGTACGTTCACCGCCCGATCGGCAGCGGCCACGCCCAGGGTCGGGCGGCAGGTGATCTCGTATTGCTGCTTGCCGTATTCCGGCAGGAACATTTCCGGCTCGACGCCGCCGGCCCGCAGGGCACTGAGCAGCCACCCGGCGAACCCGGCCTGCTGGCGCTGGGCCTGGAGGCTGAAGGCCAGGCGATCAGGCTGCGCAGGCGTGGCAGCCAGGTTGAATTCATGCTCGAACGCGGCGAAAACCTGCAGGCCCAGTTCGCTGCGATAACGCTCCACTTCGTCCTGCAGCAGCGTGCGCGGGCAGGCGCTCCAGGGCCGGCCATCGGTCTCCCGGATATCGCAATGGATGAAGTCCAGGGCAGGCGCCTGGGCGTCGGGGCCATTGTTGACGGTCACCCGGCTGGACAGGTCCGGTACCAGTCGCAGGTCGCCATAGGCGCCCCAAGGGTTGGTCGAGGCGATGACATCCTGGGGCGTCAACGCGCTGTTGGCCGGCACCCAGCCGCAACCGGCCGTGATGTAGTGGGGCAACTCATCGCTCGGAAACGAGCGCCCGCGGGTCACGCCGATCAGGTCGGTGGTCACCAGGGTCGTGACCGGCAGCGGTGCGAGGAGGGCAGCGTCATCAAGACGGCTCATGGCTGCATCTCCTGCAAACGAGCGAGTACGGTGTCGGTGTCGGTGATCCAGCAATAGCCCTTGATCGCGTTCAGGCACGCCAGGTGCCGTTGTTCGGTGTGGGTCGCACAGGCGTCTTCCACCAGCGTGACCAGGTAGCCGCGGTCGGCGGCGTCACGCACGGCCATGTCGACGCACTGGTCGGTGACGATCCCGGCGACGATCAGGTGCCGGGTCTGCAGGTTGCGCAGCACGTAATCGATGTTGGTGGAGTTGAACACCCCGGAGGAGGTCTTGGGCAGCACGATTTCGTTTTCCTGCGGCGTCAGCTCGGCAATGATCTGCGCCTCGGGGCTGCCCTTGGGCAGGTGCATGTCCGACAGCTTGTGATCCAGGGAGCGGTCGCGGCCATCGGCGGTGAGGCTTTCGATGTGGGTGTGCAACACGTTGTGCTGCGCCGCGCGCATCGCCTCGAGCAAGCGCTGCTGGTTGGGAATGACCTGCTGGCGGGCCCGCTGGAGGAAATACTCGGCCTCGGGGCTGTGCAGGTGGGCATCGAATTGCGGTTCCAGCCAGGCGCGTTGCATGTCTACCAACAGCAGGGCCGTGTGCTGGCGGGTGAACGGCAAATCCCGGGGCGAGTGGTGGGGGAGCGAGAACATCCTTACTTTTCCTCCAGCAGGTGCGTGTTGAATTCCGTGCGCAGGGCGTCGATGCCTTCCAGGCGTTCGGCCAGCTCGGGGCATTGCAGGGTCAGGCAGGCGATCAGGGCCTCGACCTGGGCCAGCGCCGGCACCAGGCTGTCGAAGGCCGACGCCGATTCCACCGGGGCGCTGATGATCAGGTCGGCCAGCTCGCGCAACGGCGAAGCATAGACGTCGCTGAACAGGACGACCCGGGCGTGCCGCGCCTTGGCCGCGCTGGCCACGCGCAGGGCCTGGGCCTGGTAGCGGCGGTAATCGAAAATCAGCACCACGTCCTGGCGCTGCACGTCGAACAGGCGGTCAGGCAGTTGGGCATTGTCTTCCAGGGCAAAGCAGCCGGCGCGCAGCAATCGCAAATGGTTGAGCAGGTAATGGGCCAGGAAGCTGCTGAAGCGCCCGCCGAAGCAATGCACTTGGTGGCGGCTGTCGAGCAACCACTGCACGAGAATGCGCACGTCTTCGGGTTGGGTCAGGGCCTGGGTGTCGACGAGGTTGCGTTGGCTGGCGGCCAGGTACTGGCTCCAGGTATCGCCTTGCTGCAATTTGGCCCGCGGTTGCAGCAGCGTGCGAGGGGAGCGCAGGCGATGGTCCATGTCACTGAGCAGCGCATCCTGGAATTCGGCATAACCGCCAAACCCGAGTTTTTTCACCAGCCGTACGATGGTCGGGTCGCTGACGCCGGCATGGTCTGCCAGGCGTGACATCGGACCGAGGCCGTTGCGTGGGTAGTGATCGAGCAGGGCACGTACGACCTTGCGTTCCGACGGCGTCAACACCAGGCCGGGATCGGTGATCAGGTCTCTGAGGGGCGGCATCCGTGCTCCTTGCCTGGATGAATGTTGAATTTATTTCATAATTCCTGAAAACAGTATTTATGTAGCTGGTGCTACATGTCCAGTGGTTTTTACGTTCCGTTTAAAATGCTCCAAAGTTGTGCGAAAACCCTGTAGGAGTTGGTTGCGGCCAAGTGGAATGAGTATGTCAGCCGTTGCATCTTGGACATGTAGGACATAACGCCTTTTTGTCTCACTTATTTGATTTCGTATAAGGTGCTGTACAACTAAACCCGTGAATATCCCGTCCATGCGACCCGTTCGATTACCCGAGAACCCAGTGTGCAAGCCATTCGCCTGACGTTGATCTGCCATGCCCGCACCGTTGCCCAGAAACAGGCGCGCTTCAGTGTGGACGAAGCGCTGGACGCCGAGTGGCTGAGGCGACGTGGGCAGGTCGAGCCTGGCTACCGAAACGTCCGGCAACTGCTGTGCGGGCCGGAACTGCGCACTCGCCAGACGGCCGCGTTGTTCGGCGACGAGTTCCAGGTGGACCCGGCCCTGGCCGATTGCGATCTGGGACGCTGGCGCGGATTGTCCATCGATGAATTGCTCAAGGTGGAGCCGCAGGCCCTGCAAACCTGGTTCGACGATGCCGAGGCGGCCCCCCATGGCGGTGAATCCGTCGCCCGGTTGTGTCGCCGGGTCGGGGATTGGCTGGCCAGCCTGGAAACCCGACCGGGGCATCTGCTGGCCGTCACCCACCCCTTCGTGATCCGCGCAGCCTTGATGAACGTCTTGGGCTGCCCGACCGCCACCTTCAATCGAATCGACATTGAACCGTTGTCCACCCTGGAGTTGCGTTTCAACGGCGTATGGCGATTGCGCACTCAGGAACCTGGCCAGGAGTCGCCGCGATGAAAATGCTGTCAGTCATTGGCATTGGGGCCGGCGATCCGGATCACCTGACGATGCAGGCTGTGAAAGCCTTGAACCGTTTGGACGTGGTCTTCCTCATGGACAAGGGCCCGGCCAAGGACAAACTGTTGGACCTGCGGCGCGAAATCTGTCGACGCTACATCGTTGATCGCCCCTACCGTTTCGTCGAAACCTACAGCCCGGAACGCCAACGCGGCGACCTGGACTACAAGGACAGCGTCGAAGCGCTGAACCGTGCGAAACAGGCCACCTTCGAACGCTTGATCGATGAAGAACTGTCCGATGGGCAGCGGGGCGGTTTTCTGGTGTGGGGCGATCCGGCGTTGTACGACAGTACCGTGCGCATCCTGCAGGCTATTCTCGACGAGGGCCGTTGCGCCTTCGAGTTCGAGGTGATCCCGGGTATCACCAGTGTCCAGGCCCTGGCCGCCCGGCACAAAGTGCCGTTGAACAGCATTGGTGGTTCGCTGGAAATCACCACCGGACGTCGCTTGGCGGCAGGGCAGGTGGGGGACGCGGCGAGTGTGGTGGTGATGCTCGATGCCGAGGATGCCTATCGCCAGGTGAGCGATCCCGATACGCAGATTTACTGGGGCGCCTATGTGGGGACGCCGGATGAAATCCTGATCGCCGGCCGGCTGGGGGACGTGGCCGATGACATCGAACGCACCCGCAAGGCCGCGCGCACAGCCAATGGGTGGATCATGGATACGTATTTGTTGCGTAAGCCTCAATGACGCTTGCGTATCAACCTGTGGCGAGGGGATTTATCCCCGCTGGGGCGCGAAGCGGCCCTAATAAGCTTGGCAAAAATTGGCCTGAAAAACTGAAGGGGCCGCTTCGCAGCCCAGCGGGGATAAATCCCCTCGCCACAGCAGCCCTATTGTTTGGCACTTGATTTCACCCCCTTCCAAACCGCTCCCGATACACCGACGGCGCCAACCCCACGACGCTGCGAAACGCCACGCGAAAGCTCTCCACCGAGCGGTAGCCACACAGTTGCGCGATGTTGTCGGTGTTGTCGCCGGTGCTTTCCAGAAGTTCGCGAGCCCGGGCCAGGCGTTCGTGTTGCAGCCAGGCCTTGGGCGACACGCCGCAGGCCTGGGTGAAGTGGCGCAGGAAAGTACGTTCGCTCATGGCCGCCTGGCTGGCCAGTTCGCGCACACCAAGGGGTTCGTGCAGGCGCTCGCGGGCCCATTGCATGACGCTCGACAGGTCGCTGCGTGGCGTACGGCTGACCGGCGAGGGAATGAACTGCGCCTGGCCGCCCGTACGTTGTGGTGACATGACCAACCGGCGCGCCACGGTGTTGGCGACCTGGACGCCATAATCCCGTGCCACCAGGTGCAGGCAGGCATCGATGCCGGCGGCGCTGCCCGCCGAGGTAATGACCTGTCCTGAGTCCACATACAGCACATCGGGGTCGACCCGGACGGCGGGAAAGCTCTCGGCCAGTTCGTCGGTGTAGCGCCAGTGAGTCGTGGCGCCCAGGCCATCGAGCAGCCCGGCGGCGGCCAGTACGAAGGCTCCGGAGCAGATCGACAGCAGGCGCGCGCCACGGGCGTGGGCCCGGCGTAGTGCAGCGAGCAACGCCTCGGACGGTGGCTCGCTGCGGCTGCGCCAGCCTGGCACGACAATGGTCCGGGCGGTTTCGAGCAGTTCCATGCCGCCATCGGCCAATACCTGGAAGCCACCCATGGCGCGCATCGGCCCGTCATCGACCGCGACGATCCGATGCTCGTACCAGGGGAAATCGAATTCCGGCCGCTCCAATCCGAAGATCTCGACGGCAACGCCGAATTCAAAGGTGCATAGGCCGTCGTAGGCGAGGATCGCGACCAGACCTGGGAGAGGCTGCATTTGTCGGAAAATTCCCACAGAGTGTCTTGTACGCCACTGTAGCCGCAAGCATCGGGGGGATAAAGTCTCTTCACGCCTTTATCTACCCTTGGAGTACACCCCCATGACCAGCCTGGTTCGCGAAGTGCCTGCCGCCCCTTCCGATATCGCCCTACAGCATTTCAGCCGTCGTCTGTCATTCGAAACGGATTGTTCCGACGTTCACGCCAGCCAACAGGCCGGCAATGTCGACTTTGTGCTGGTGGATGTACGCGGACCGCTGGCTTACGAACGCGGCCACGTCCCCAGGGCGATCAACCTGCCAAGCCGGACGCTCACTGCCGAGGCTTTGGCTGTCTACCCCAAGACCACTCTGTTCGTGGTGTATTGCGCCGGTCCGCATTGCAATGGCGCGAACAAGGCGGCGGTGCGTCTGGCGACCTTGGGGTATCCGGTGAAGGAGATGATTGGCGGGGTTATGGGGTGGCTCGATGAAGGCTTTCGCCTGACCGGCTCGGTGGAGCGTGTGGCGGATCAGGCTATTCGTTGTGACTGCTGACTTGGTTTTTATAGTTTGTGTGTATATCCGTTGCTGCGGTAACGGCTACTTAGGGTTCCGCCCTTACGGCGGGTCACTTTTGGAAGAGCCGGGAGCCGGACCAGCCAAAAGTAACCAAAAGCGCTTTGCCCCACCACTCGGCACCTCGCTTAGGCTCGGTGTGCCCTCACTCCGGCATTGCTCCGTGGGCCCGCCGCGAAGGGCCATCCATGGCCCAGCGCGGCTATCCCGGCATCCATGCCGGGATGCCCACTCCACAATGCCTGCGTTCGGCCATCGTGGTTAACGGGGCGCCCCAGATCAAAATCAAACGCGAGGCGGCCTTATAGCCGGCCTGGTTCTGGGGGAACGTGTTTCCCCTGTGGGGAGCTTGCTCGCGAAGGCGATGTCGCTGTCGATGAGGATATTGAGCAAGCTCGCTTTTCAGGGAAGCTTTATTGCCCTTCGAGTCCGCGCTGTTCAATCACCCCAAAAACATCCGCCACATCCTGGACCATGATCCGAGCGATGTTGGTGATGGTGTTGATGTCGGTCTCGGCTGAATCGCGCAGGGTAGTACAGGCCATGAGCGTCAGGTAGTCGAGGGTGGCGTGCAGGCGTTCGCTGACGCAGGCGTGGAGTTCGGGCTGCGGGGCGGAGCGGTCGATGAACAGGATGGGTTGGGTGGTGGCGATGGGGGTTAGCGGGGTAAAGCGGTTAGATGATTGATTTGTCGTCATAAGGTTGGGCTCTATCAAGGAAAATGAATTGCCACCTTGTTTGCTGCGAATCAAACGGGTTGCAGTTACGCGCGGGTTCGCAGACCGAGGAAGAGACCAAACCCGGCAGACCCGAAGGTCTCCCACGCGCAACCGCCATAAAATGAACGCGGGCAAGTTTGCCTGAGTTTTCATTCGACGGTGCAAAGTCTCATCCGTTGTTAGGGCTGCGAAACCCTCCCCACTGACCAAAGCCAGCAGGTGAGCCGAACTATAGAAGGGGATTTTTGAGGCAACAACCGACCTGTAGGACGCCCACAAACCCCGTGGCGAGGGAGCTTGCTCCCGCTCGGTGGCGCAGCCGCCGTAAACCCTGGGCATGGGGTTGGTCTGACGAAAATAGGGGGCTGCTTCGCAGCCCAACGGGGATAAATCCCCTCGCCACAAAGGGGGGGATTCCTACGAGATTTTCAGAAGGCCAGGGGGAGCAATTGATTTCAGAAACGGAACGCGGAGCGTCAAAAACTTGTGGGAGTGAGCTTGCTCGCGATGACGTAGGCACAGCCAACATCACCGCAAGCTGGCCCTCCGCTTTCGCGAGCAAGTTCGCTCCCACAGTTGGATCGGAGTACGACAAAAGAGACAGATCGGCTATAAGGTCGCCTCGCTTTGGCCTTTTACCTGGGCAGAGCGTTTTTGGTTACTTTCGCCTGGGCCGGCATTCCGGCTTTTCGAAAGTGACCCGCCGTCAGGGCGGAACCCTGAGTAGCCGTTACCGCAGCAACGGATATACACAAACCAAGCTATTTTTATAACTAATTGTCGCCTCCACACAATTCCCCTCCTGGGCACCCCTCTAGACTCCCGCCCACTTCGGTTCCTCGCTGACCGAACGCTGCCTACGAATCTGCCAATAATGACCCATAAAACCCCTGCACACTCAGGAGCGAAAATGAAGAAGCTAGCCATGTTCGGTGCCCTGGCACTGTCCGTGTTGTCCCTGTCGGCCGTGGCCGAAGACGCCAAGCCGATCCGCCTCGGGATCGAAGCCGGATACCCGCCTTTTTCGATGAAAACCCCCGACGGCAAGCTGGCCGGCTTCGATGTCGATATCGGCGACGCGCTGTGTGAACAGATGAAGGTCAAGTGCGTCTGGGTCGAGCAGGAGTTCGATGGCCTGATCCCAGCGCTGAAAGTGAAGAAAATCGACGCGATCCTGTCGTCCATGACCATCACTGACGATCGCAAGAAAAACGTCGATTTCACCATCAAGTACTACCACACCCCAGCGCGCTTCGTGATGAAGGAAGGCTCCAACATCAAGGACCCGCTGACTGAACTCAAGGGCAAGAAAGTCGGTGTGCTGCGCGCCAGCACCCATGACCGTTTCGCTACCGAAGTGCTGGTGCCCGCCGGTATCGACCTGGTGCGCTACGGCTCCCAGCAGGAAGCCAACCTGGACATGGTCGCCGGCCGCCTCGACGCCATGCTGGCCGACTCGGTGAACCTCGACGAAGGTTTCCTTAAAACCGACGCCGGCAAAGGTTTCGCCTTCGTCGGCCCGACCTATGAAGATGCGAAATACTTCGGCGGCGGTGCCGGCATTGCGGTGCGCAAGGGTGATAAGGCCCTGGCCGATCAATTCAACGCAGCCATCACCGAAATCCGCGCCAACGGCACGTACAAGAAAGTGCAGGACAAATACTTCGCCTTTGACGTCTACGGGCATTAATCGGTAGGAGCTGTCGAGCGAAGCGAGGCTGCGATCTTTCCTCTGCCAGTTGAGTCCAGAGCGAAAGATCAAAAGATCGCAGCCTCGCTTCGCTCGACAGCTCCTACACAGCTCCTACACCTGGTCATTCGGAGATTTCATGCAACGCATCGACCATACCCTGCCATGGAGCCACCTGGGCACCGAGCGCCGGCTCAGTGTGTTTCGCTACGGCCATGGGCCGCGCAAGGCCTACATCCAGGCCAGCCTGCACGCCGATGAGCTGCCGGGCATGCGCACCGCCTGGGAACTCAAGCAGCGGCTCAACGACCTTGAGGCCCAGGGCTTGCTCAAGGGTGTGATCGAACTGGTGCCGGTGGCCAACCCCATCGGCCTGGATCAACACCTGCAAAGCGCCCACATGGGGCGTTTCGAACTGGGCAGTGGCAAGAATTTCAACCGTTCCTTCGTGGAACTCAGTGCACCGGTGGCGCAACGCATCGGTGATCGCCTGGGGGACGATCCGGCCGCCAATATCACCTTGATCCGCCAGACCATGGCCGAGGTCCTCGATGACTTGCCGCCACCCCCTTCGCAACTCGAAGCGCTGCATCGCCTGCTGCTGCGCCATGCCTGCGACGCCGACATCACCTTGGATCTGCATTGCGACTTCGAGGCAGCGATCCATTTGTATGCCTTGCCACAGCAATGGCCGCAGTGGCGTTCTTTGGCCGCACGCTTGAAAGCCGGTGTGGCGTTGCTGTGCGAGGATTCGGGCGGCAGTTCGTTCGATGAATCCTGCTCCTCGCCCTGGTTGCGCCTGGCCAAGGCCTTTCCTGCGGCGGCGATCCCACCGGCGAACCTGGCGACGACGCTGGAGTTGGGCAGCATGGGCGATACCCGGGTGGAGCAGGCCCAGGCCAATTGTGAAGCCATCCTCGGGTTTCTCGCCGAGCAAGGTTTCATCGCTGGGGACTGGCCGCCCGCACCCAGCGAGTGCTGCGAAGGTTTTCCGTTCGAAGGCACGCAATACCTGTTCGCGCCGCACCATGGCGTGGTGAGTTTCCTGCGGGAGGCTGGCGAATGGGTGGAGCAGGGCGATCCGCTGTTCGAAGTGGTCGACCCCCTGAATGATCGGGTCACCACCGTGCGGGCCGGCACCAGTGGTGTGCTGTTTGCCCTGGACCGTGGACGCTACACGCAGCCAGGAATCTGGCAGGCAAAAGTCGCTGGGCGTGAACCGATTCGTACGGGGAAATTGATCAACGACTGATAACTGCTGTCTACCTCACCGCACGCGCCTTGCCGTGCGGCTATCGAAACGATGGAGGAAGATCGATGTTCAAAGCGCTCGCCCTGTTCCTGTTGCTGGTCTCGTCCGGGTTGCAGGCCCAACCTTCGTTGCACACGGACTTGCCGCTCAACTACCTGGCCCAAGTCGATGAGCAGGCTCGGAACCGACCGCTGGTGATCTTCCTGCACGGTTCCGGCAGTAACGAGCAGGACCTGTTCGCACTCAAGGACGAGTTGCCGCGCGATTACAACTACCTCTCGGTGCGGGCGCCGAAGAGCATGGAGCAGGATCGTTACCAGTGGTTCGCCAAAAAGGGCGAGGGCGCCTACGACGGTGACACCTCCGACCTGAAGGCCAGTGGCCAGATGCTGCTGGAGTTCATCGACAAGGCCCGGGCCAAGTATTCGACCGACGCGAGCAAGGTCTACCTGGTGGGGTTCAGCCAGGGCGCGATGATGAGCTACGAAGTGGCCCTGCGACACCCCGAAGCCGTCGGCGGCATCGCCGCGATGGGCGGGAGGGTTCTGTCGGCGCTGCGGGCGGAACTGACCCCCGACGAGTCACGACGGACACTGGCGGTGTTCATCGGCCATGGCACGGCCGACCCGATCATTCCCTATCACGACGGCACTGAGGCCAACACCTTCCTCAAGACCCTGGCACTGGAGCCCGAATTCCATGCCTACCCCGGCGTCGGCCACAGCATCAGTGCCCTGGAGGTGCAGGACCTGAGGGCCTGGCTGGAGCGGCTCAATCCTTGACCAAAATAGAACCCTGTGGGAGCTGAGCTTGCTCGCGATGGCGATGGATCAGCTTGCCTCAAGGTTGGGCGTGCCGATGCCATCGCGAGTAAGCTCGGCTCCCACATGTTCTGGGGGCTTATTGACCGCTGGCGATCTGTTTGACCAAGGCTTCATGACCGGTATTGTCGCTGGCTCGGGAAATGATCTGCACGACTGCCATGCGCGTGCCGGAGGCACCCAGCAGGGTGGTGTCGAGGGTCGGTCCGCCGCCCTGGGTCGCGCGGGTGTCGAGCTGGCGCAGGCCCAGGCCGGTGCCTTTTTGCTTCATGCTTTTTTCGCTGAGGATCTTGGCGTCCGGCAGGGACTTGAGGCGCTGGGCGGCGAAGTCGGCCATGGTGGTGTCGAGGAACGCGCCATCGTCATCCTTCACATTCGCACCGTCGATGATGATGTTTTCCGCTGCGATCACCACGGTCTTGCTGGTGGCATTGCTGTACATCGTCCCCGTCGCCCCGGCGGTGCCCTGGGCGGCTTCACCGGCGGGCAATGGCGTCGCCGTAAAACCCTTGGGCAAGGTGAAGGTGAACTTGCCGCCCAGCATCGACACCTTCTGCGCCGGTGCATCGCTGGCAGGTTTGGCCGGGGCCGCCAGGGCGGATACCACGACCAGGCTGGCGAAGGCCCCCAGCAACAGGGCGGCGGCTTGTTTAGTCAGCAATGACATTGAAAATCTCCACGGATGGTCGCGCTTGAAGGCCGATCATCCCATGGGCGTCGTACCGGACTCCAGCAAGAGACCGTCATTTTGACGATGCCGCCTGCACCAGCAGGCGGCGGGTCACCAGCAACATGGCCATCGACACCGCGACGCCCAAGGCAAAGGCCGGCATGCCCAGCACCGGCAGCGCGAGAGCCAGGGTCAGGCAGAAAGCGGCGAAACAATACATGCCGGTGGCCGTCGCCCGCAGCAGTGCGGCGGTGAAGGCCGGCCCGCGGGTTTGTTGGGAGAACACCGCCATCACACTGCCCAGCACCGGGAACACCGCGAGCAGCCCGCTCCAGCGTTCGCCCACGGTGCTGGCCAGCAGTGTCACTGCCAGGGTCAATAGCGCGCCGGCGATCATGCGCAGCAGCAGTCTGTCGGATTTGGCCGCCGGCCCGCTCATCACCGGCCGGACCGTCGGGAACAGATACGGCGCCCCCAGCAGCGCGACCAGGGCGATCAGGCTCGACAACGGCAGCGACGCCGGTAGCCAGGACAGGATCAACGCCACCAAGGCCCAGACGCCTAGCGCGATGCCCAACGCCCAGGGCCAGGCACGACGCTGGGCAACTTGGGCGTACACCACGCAGAAAGCGATCATTGCAAACATGGCCGCCAGTGCCGCGGTCGCCGACTGCGCGGCGAACACCTCGCCTTGCTCCAGGGCCAGGAACAACAGAATCGGCCCCACCACCACTGGCAACCCCGAGAGCCAGCCGGCCACGCTCGGCCCCCAACGCCTGCCCGCCCGGG
Source organism: Pseudomonas sp. NFACC24-1 (assembly GCF_900115235.1). Lineage (NCBI taxonomy): Bacteria > Pseudomonadati > Pseudomonadota > Gammaproteobacteria > Pseudomonadales > Pseudomonadaceae > Pseudomonas > Pseudomonas sp. NFACC24-1. The sequence goes on along the minus strand of NZ_FOVS01000001.1, from coordinate 87,080 downwards.
AAATCAGCAGCAGGAACGCGGGAATCACCAGCAATTTGAGCAGCAGCACGCGGTCATCCTTGTCGGAGGTGGGCCGTCACGTTAGCACCGCCTTGCCCAGGTCATCCACCGACAGCCGACGCGCCATCAATGCCGCGTCGCCGATATTCAATCCGGCCCGGCCCTGAAGCGCCGAGCCAATGCCTCGCGCTCGAAGTGCTCGGTGATGAAGTCGATAAAGGCCCGGGTCTTGGCCGGCATCAGCGTGCGACTGGGGTAGTAGAGGGAAATCACCCCCAGATCGACGTACCAATCCGGTAACAGCCGCACCAGTTCGCCACGTTCCAGCCAGGGCAGGGCGTCGGGCACCACCAGCAGGGTCACGCCCAGGCCGAGCAAGGCGGCCTCTCGCATGGCGACCGGATCATTGAAGATCATGGATTCGGCCAGTTGCACGGCGCATTCGCACCCGGCGGCGTTGCGCAACACGGTCTGGCGTACCCGGCCGGTGCGGCTGGCCCGCAGCACAATGTTGTCCAGGCCGGCGAGGTCCTCGGGTTGCCGGGGCAGGGCGCGTTCGGCCAGGTAGGCGGGGCTGGCGACGGCAATCAGGTGAGCGGGCGCCAGGGTGCGCGATACCACCCCGGGCGTCAGTGCGAAGCCGCCTCCGATGGCCGCGTCGAAACCTTCGGCGATCAGGTCCACCGGGCGGTTTTCGAAATGCCAGTCCGGACGGATCAGCGGATACCGAGCCAGCCATTGCGGCATCAACGGCAGTATCTGGCCGATACCGAAACTTGGCGAGAGGCTGACGCGCAAGACGCCGGCCGGTTCGCCGCGCTCCGTGGTCACCGCACCAATGGCCGCCTGCAGGGCGTGCAGGTTGCCGCCGATGCTGGCCAGGAAATGCTCCCCCGTTTCGGTCAGGGACAGCTTGCGGGTCGAGCGCTGGAACAGCCGCACCCCCAGGTTGCGCTCCAGCATCGCCACGTTGCGGCTCACGGCAGCGGGCGTCAGGGCGAGTAGTCTCGCGGCCGCCGAGAAACTGCCGGTTTCGGCGCTGCGGACAAAGCATTCGAGATTGGCGAGGCTTTCCATGTTAGTCGACCTGATAGTAATGCTTGAAAATGATTCGCCATATTACCGGCTAATAAATGGGTAATGGCAAGACCATCATGTACCTCAACGGCGGACATCACCGCCAGGCTTACTCAACCTTGAGGACACAAGACATGAGCGACATCGACACCATCGGCATCATTGGCGCCGGCGCCATCGGCAGTGCTTTCGCCCGCGCCCTGGCCCGCCAGAACATCAACGTAGTGATTGCCAACAGCCGTGGCCCGCAAAGCCTGGCCGAACTTGTGGCTGACCTCGGTCCAAGCGTGCGCGCCGGAACCGTGGAAGAGGCGGCCGCCCAGCCGATGGTGCTGGTGGCGGTCAACTGGTCGAAGTTGCCCCAGGCGCTGGGCGGTCTGCCGGATTTTGCCGGGCGCATCGTGATCGACGCCAACAACGCGATCGAAGTGCCCGGGTTCAAGGCCGTGGATCTCCAGGGCCGGGCTTCGACCGAGGTGTTCAGCGAGTGGGTGCCGGGCGCACGGGTGGTCAAGGCCTTCAATCATCTGCTGGCGAGCCTGCTGGAGGCAGACCCGACGTCCGAAGGCGGCAAGCGGGTGCTGTTCCTGACCGGTGACGACGGGCAGGCACGGAGTGAAGTCGCGCAGTTGATCGAGCGCCTGGGCTTTTTCGGCGTGGACCTGGGCCCCTTGAGTGTCGGCGCACGCTTGACCCAGTTCCCGGGTGGCCCGCTGCCGGTGCTGAACCTGGTCAAGTTCGACTGAGGTCGCGCCGTGTTCAGCGATCCCAGTAGGGCACTTCGCCAAAACACTCGAGGAAGAAATCGATGACCGTGCGGACCTTCACCGACAGGCGTCGACTGCCCGGCCAGAGGATGGCGATCTGTTGCGGTTCGAGGCTGTTGGACGCCTGGTAATCCTGCAGAACCGGGACCAGCGTGCCATGACGCACGGCTTCGCCGATCAGCCACGATGGGAACATCACCAGCCCCAGGCCTTGTTCGGCGGCCTGGGTCAGGGTGTCGGCGTGGTTGCCGGTGATCGGGCCGCTGACGCTGTAGGGTGTCCAGGCCTGGCCCGGGCGGCGGAAGAACCAGCGCTGCTGACCGGTCACGCCCTTGTAGGCCAGGCACCGGTGGTGAGCCAGGTCCTGGGGCTTGAGTGGCGCGCCGTGGCGGGCCAGGTAGGTCGGGCTGGCGGCGATCTGGAAGCGATGGGGCGCGAGGATGCGCGCCTGCATGCTCGAATCGTGCAACGGGCCGATGCGAAACAGCAGGTCGGCGCCTTCCTGCAGTGGGTCGACGTAGCTGTCGGTCTGCTGGATCTCCAGTTGCAGCTTCGGATAACGCTCGCATAGCTGCCCCAGCCACGGTGTCAGGTGGCGCTGGCCAAACACCACCGGCGCATTGATCCGCACCAGTCCGGACGGCTCACTGTGTTGCTCCTGCAGCGCCTGTTCGGCTTCCTCCAGTTGCACCAGCAGCAGCCGTGCATGATGCCCCAACAGGCGACCGGCTTCGGTGGGGGAGACAGCGCGGGTGTGGCGATAGAGCAACTGTTGGTTCAGGGCCTGTTCCATCAACTGGATCTGCCGGGAAATCGAAGACGGCGCCAGGCCTTCGCGCCGTGCGACTTCCGAAAAACTGCCGTGATCGAGCACGGCGACGAACAATCGCAATGCCTTGAAACCCAGTTCATTGAGGCCGTGCATGGGGCGGGCGTTCCTGTGCGTATTACGCAAAAGTGTTGTCGGGATGCTCGCATTTATTGCACAGCGACACCAGCCGATAATGCCGGCCATCTTTCAAGTGGACAGGTTCTGATCATGCAAACATCTTCACTCAGCGAGGCCGTGCCGGTATCGACGCCCGCCAGACCCCGGACATTGCTGCGCTGGCTATTGCTGCCCCTGGTGATCCTGGCCGGCATGGGCTTGTCGGTGGAAGCCGGCCTGCTCGGGCCGCTTGGGGCCCAGGTCGGGCATCTGTGGGCCACGCTGAGCATCTTCGGCGTCGGTTCGGCGATTCTTTTCCTGCTGTTGTTGCTCAGTGGCCGGCAGCAAGGCCCAGCCTTGCATGAGTTGCCACGCTGGCAATTGATCGGCGGTTTCCTCGGTCCGATCTATGTGGTCGTGCTGACACTCGCCACGCCCCACATCGGCATCGCCATGACCATGATCGCGATTCTCTCCGGCCAGGTGGGCAAAAGCGTCCTGATCGATCATTTCGGCTGGTTCGGCACGGCCCGCAAGCGGGTCAATGGCGAACGCTGGCTGGCGTTGGCCTTGATTGTCGTCGCCCTTGTCCTGATTGCCCGAGGTTGAACATGAACCTGTTTGTTTTGTTGCTGCTGGTCGTCGCGGCCGGTGCGGTGTTGAGTGTGCAGGCGGCCATCAACGGGCGTCTGGGCCAGACGGTCGGTGTGTTGCGCAGCAGCTTGCTGACGTTCACGGTCGGCACGGTGACCACCGGCCTGCTGATCGTGTTTTTCGAACCGGCCCACGGGTTGACGCTGTTGGACATGCCGAAATGGCAACTCAGCGGGGCCTTGTTCGGTGTCGTGTACATGATGGTGATGGTGGGCGCGGTGCCCAGGGTCGGCACTGCCGTGGCCACCGTGGCGGTCATCGTCGGGCAACTGGGCATGGGCATGCTGATCGACAACTTCGGTTGGCTGGGCAACCCGGCCATCGAATTGTCCGGCAGTCGAGTGCTCGCCATGGCCTGCCTGGCGTTGGCGCTGGTGTTCATGTATCGCAGCAATGCCCGTCAGGCCTGAACGGTTCAGTCGGGTTCCACGTTGAGTTGCAGGCTGCCATCGGCCAGGCGTTCAGTGCTGCGCACGATGCCGCTCAGGCGCCGGCCCTCGGCGCTGAACACCACGATCTCGGCCTTGTCCAGGTCGTCCGGCATCGGCGGTTGAACGTGCAGCGCGAACCACACCGGCTTGTCCTCGTCGAGGCGCTGGACGTTGTATTGGCAGTCGATACTTTTGGTCTGGCGGCCGAACAGGGTGTCGAGACCATAGTCCAGGTGAGTGCTGTCGGCGGCGGAGGGTGTGAGAGGCATCGGCGGTCTCCTGGGGGCGCACGGTTGATGTTCAAATGATCCTGCCCGGGAGGGAAAATTCCATTGGCTGTGCCGTTGGGAACAGCCTGATCTCCGTCACTCAACAACTCTGTGTGGTGAGGGGATTTATCCCCGTTGGAGCGCGAAGCGGTCCTGAACCCCGGTTATCCGGCGGGGCAGACTCGGGGCCGCTTCGCGACCTGGCGGGGATAAATCCCCTCGCCACAAAGGATCCAGGCCCTGAAAGATCAGAGGCCAGGCACGCCGTTCTTCCACGCCGACCAGTTCTTCACAATGTCCTGCACCAGCGGGTTGCCGGTGCGGAACAGGTTTTCCAACGCAGGGACGAACGCGCCCTGGTCGGCGTACTTGAGCAGGTTATCCACTTCATTGCCACCGGGTTCGGGGCGGTCGAAGTCGGACCCGGCCCGCAGCACTGCCAGCCGGTTGATGTCCACCCGACCTTCACGGCTGGCCCGTAGCAAGGCCTCGTAAGTCGAGTTGTCTTCCTGTTGGGTCGTGCAGTAGACGCCTTTGTTGTCGGTGAGCAGGCGGGTCCAGACTTCGGCGCGCTCGCTCAGGCGCGTACCGGAGAACCAAGTGTTGCCGGCCAGGGTGTCGCAGCGGGTCACCACCGGCGGCTGGTTGGCCGGGGCATACGGATACTTCAAGCGCCAGGCTGCGGACTCCTTGCTTTCGGCCAGGGTCACCTGCTGGCTGAGGGCAAAGGCCTTGGCTTGCAGGGCCGGGTTGAGTTCGAAGACTTCTGTCTTGTAGTCCAGCGGCGGCTTTTCGTTCGGCCCCTTGGTGTTGATGCCCAGGTAGCCGGTGGGCCAATCCTTGGGCGCATCCCGCGAATCCAGCTCCCATTGAGTACCGAACTCCACCAGGTAATGGGCCCAGGCGGTTGTGCCCAGTGTGCCGTGGTGCGGGTTGATGCCGGCGATCCCGGCCACCAGGAAATAGCTCTTGCGCAGGTCGAAGGTCGGGGAGAGCGCCAGGGCCAGGGTCGAAGCCGCCGCGTTGGTCTGGCCCATGCCGGTGATCAGCAGGCAGACCCGTTCGGCATTGCAGCGGATCGTCGGGTACTCGGCGGACAACCCTGGTACGCGGATTTCATCCTTGAGCTGCAAGCGATCGATCCAGTTCTGCGCTTCGGGGGCGAACATCGTGATCAGCATCACTTTGGGTTGAAGTGGCGGTGCGGCCCCGGCGCTTGCCGCGAAGAGTGCAGTACTTGCCAGGCCGATTGAAGCAAACAGGCGATTGATCATGTGTTCGTGACCTCCATGGATTCGAAAGGGTGCTGCGACGATGTGCTCAGAATTGATAGCCGACCCCGGCGTAATAGCCCCACCCATCGGAGCGGGCACGGAAGTTGCCATCGCCAAAGTTGAGTTCGCTGCCATCCTGCCAGTTGCCGCCGTTGTGGAAGTAGCGGCCCACCAGAGTGAAGCGCACGTGGGTGAACGCGTACAGCAAGACATTGGTGGCGACCGTGGCGTTGGCGGTGCGGGCCGGGTTGTCCTTGTGCAGGTCCGAACCGAAGTCGAAGTTGGTGAAGCCAATGTACGTCAGTGAGGCACCATTGCTGAACTGGCTGATCGGCACGATGTACTTGAGTTGAGCGCGGTAGCCGTCCCAGGAATATTCATTGCTGGCGCCATAGTTTTCCCATTGATAACGGCCATAGAGGTTGGCCGACAAATTGACCTTTGAGTGAGTGTCGATGTCGGTGCCCAGGCCGCTGTACAGGGTGTTCGCGCGATTGGCGCTGTTGCTGCCGTGATCGTAGATCCAGTCGAACGCCACATACCATTCCTTGAACGGCCCGATGGCCAGGCTGCGGCCGGCCAGGTAGTCGATGGAAATCCGCGGTTCGTGTTCCATGAACACGGGTGAACCGTGGTCCCACGCTCCTTTGTCGTGACTGTTGCCAATGTTGAAAATCTTAGGGATGTCGACGTAGCCATAGAGCTCGAAGGGCCCCTTGCGTCCGAAGTATTCATATTCCAGATAGATATCGTCGACCGGTTGCGGGCCGAAGCTGATGTCCTTGCTGCCGATGAGCGTCAGGTCCTGGTTGTACCAGTCCGACAGGTAGGCGCCTTTTTTCGACGGGGTGGCTTCAGGACTGAGGGTTTCGCCTTGGGCGGACACCTCGGTGGGTTGGGCGTGGGTCGTGGCGCTGAGTAGTCCGGTAACGGCGGTCAGTAGCAGGGTGGTTGCCCATACGCCGGGCGTGGCGCGACACCGGGAAGTGAAGTGCATGGAAAGTCCTTGTTCGTGCGGGCCGAAGCCCGTGTTCCGTGATTGAAAAAAACGTCGATCCGCTGGAGGTGAGCGAATACGCAAACGTTTGCACAACCCATACCAATTTTATGCAGTGGCTTGAAAATCTTGGGTTTAAGGCGGTTTTCCTGTCCTTTTGGTCAGGCCAGGTGCGCCGAATCCTTCACGCTCGCTTGAAGCAGCACCAAAGTGTTGCACGGGCGAATGCTCGGCACGGCACTGAGTCGGCGGCGTTGCTGTTAGAATCGATCCCCTTGATTGACCGGAGAGATGCCCATGAGCGAGCCGATTCGCCTGACCCAGTACAGCCACGGCGCCGGTTGCGGCTGCAAGATTTCGCCCCAAGTGCTGGAAGTGATCCTGGCCGGCAGTGGTGCGCAGAACCTCGATCCCAAGCTGTGGGTCGGCAATGCTTCTCGCGACGACGCTGCGGTGTATGCCATCGACGAAGAGCGTGGGGTGGTTTCGACCACCGATTTTTTCATGCCGATTGTCGACGATCCCTTCGATTTCGGCCGCATCGCCGCCACCAATGCCATCAGCGACATCTACGCCATGGGCGGTGATCCGCTGATGGCCATCGCGATTCTTGGCTGGCCGGTCAACGTACTGGCCCCGGAGATTGCCCGGGAAGTGATTCGCGGCGGTCGTTCCGTGTGTGACGAGGCGGGTATTCCCCTGGCTGGCGGGCATTCGATCGATGCGCCCGAGCCGATCTTCGGCCTGGCGGTCACGGGCCTGGTGCAAAAGCGCCATATGAAACGCAACGACACGGCCACCGCCGGTTGCCGGCTGTACCTGACCAAGCCCCTGGGCATCGGCATCCTCACCACGGCGGAAAAGAAAGGCAAGCTGCGCGCCGCCGATGTTGGCCTGGCCCGTGACTGGATGTGCACCCTCAATAAACCCGGCAGCCGCTTCGGCAAGCTCGATGGTGTGACGGCGATGACCGATGTCACCGGTTTCGGCCTGCTCGGGCACCTGGTGGAAATGGCCGACGGCAGCCAGTTGACCGCGCGCATCCGCTATGACGCGGTGCCGCGTCTGCCGGGCGTCGAATACTACCTCGACCTGGGCTGTGTGCCGGGCGGTACGCTGCGCAACTACGACAGCTACGCCAGCAAGGTCGGTCGGGTCCAGGAACTGCACAAGCGAGTGCTGTGCGACCCGCAGACCAGCGGCGGCCTGTTGATTGCCGTCACCCCCGAAGGCGAGGAGGAGTTCCTGCGGGTAGCCACTGAACTCGGCCTTGCACTGGAGCCCATCGGCGAGTTGGTCGAGCGACAGCGTTACGCGGTCGAGGTGTCTTGATGAGCCATGACATCACCGACTACCGCGACATTTTCCTCCATGACCGACCGATGATGGACACGCGCGCGCCCGTCGAATTCGTCAAGGGCGCTTTCCCCGGCGTGGTCAATTTGCCGTTGATGACCGACAACGAACGGCAACGGGTCGGGACCTGCTACAAACAACAGGGGCAACAGGCCGCCATCGTCCTGGGGCATCAACTGGTGTCCGGTGAGACCAAGGCCCAGCGCATCCAGGCTTGGGCGGCGTTCGCCAAGGCCCATCCCGACGGTCTGCTGTATTGCTTTCGAGGCGGCTTGCGTTCGCAGATCGTCCAGCAATGGCTCAAGGACGAAGCGGGCATTGATTACCCTCGGGTCGGCGGTGGCTACAAGGCCATGCGCACGTTCTTGCTGGACACCGTCGAACAGGCGGTCGCCGAGTGCGACCTGGTGCTGCTGGGCGGCATGACCGGTACCGGCAAGACCGAAGCGCTGGGCCAACTGGGCAACAGCCTGGACCTGGAAGGGCATGCCAACCATCGCGGTTCGAGCTTCGGCAAACGCGCCACCGGCCAGCCTTCCAACATCGATTTTGAAAACCGCCTGGCCGTGGATGTGCTGAAAAAACGCGCCGCCGGCATCGAACAGTTTGTGCTGGAAGATGAGAGCCGTGCGGTCGGCAGCTGCGCCTTGCCACTGTCCTTGTACCAGCGCATGCAGCAGGTCCCAATGGTCTGGCTGGAAGACAGCCTGGAGCGTCGGGTCGAACGGATCCTGCAGGATTACGTCATTGACCTGTGTGGGGAATTTGTCGCGGTACATGGCGACGAAGGTTTTTCGCTGTTTTCCGAGCGATTGCTGGCAAGCCTGGACAACATCCACAAGCGCTTGGGTGGCGACCGTCACCGGCGCTTGAAGGACATCCTGGAGACAGCCCTGGCCGAGCAGGCCCACAGCGGCGCCGTCGACGTGCATCGCGGTTGGATCGAGGGTTTGCTGCGTGAGTATTACGACCCGATGTACGTGTTCCAGCGGGAAAAGAAGGGCTTGCGGATCGAGTTCTCGGGGGAACAGGCGGCGGTGCTGGAGTATTTGCGCGAGCGGGCGGCCCGGGGAGGGTGACCTGTGGGAGCGAGCTTGCTCGCGATGGCGGCGACACAGCCACCCTTGAGGCAAGCTGACCCACCACCACCACCACCACCACCATCGCGAGCAAGCTCGCTCCCACACTGATGATCAGGTCGGGCAGGCTTGCTGGCCATTGTCCAAACCTTGCTTATAGCTCTGGCTGGTGAGGCTGGCCTTGCCGTTGTGCCAGGTCAGGGTCAGCACATACAGGGAGTCGAAGTCTCCGGAGGCCCAGTCTTCGGTAATGGTCTGCTCCTTGCCCACCGCCTCACCGGCAACCTTGTTGATCAGTTCCGGCAGGTAGCCATGGGACCAGGCGGTATAGATGGTGGAGTTGTGATACTTGTCGTGCAGCAACTCGTCAGCCAGGTCGCTGGTGTCGTTGGCTGAAAAATTGATGTTTACCGGCAGCCCGAGCTTGATGGCGCTGGGGCTGATGGTCATCAGCGGGCGAATATAGCTGTAGGAGTTGTCCAGCTCACCCTCTTCGACATTGCGGGTCGGGTTGGCCGCGAACACGTAGTCGGCCTTGCCGAATTTTTCCGGCAGCAGGGTGGCCAGGTCGATGGCGCGGTTGAGGCCCTGGCAGTTGAGCTGGCCCAGGCCACCGGCGGGTTTCTCGGCGTGGCGCAGGAACACCAGGGTCTGTACGCCGTCGGCTGGCTGGGCGCGGCTGACGCTGGATTCCAGCGACAGCACCAGGCCACAGACCACAAGCAGCGTCGGCAGCATCAGCCACGAACGGTGTTTGAAGCGTCTGGCGAAATTCAGTGGGTTCATCATCGAATAATAGTCTTCAGCACGCTTGAGTCAGGCTGACAAACCCTGGCACCGCGAAGCGCTTGGCCTCGGGTGTTTTCCCTGTCGTTACGCCTCGTTGGTTCTTTGGGGGCATTGCTCAGAGTCCCTTCGAGCGCTTTGGTTCGATTCCGGTGCACTGTAGCGATCTCCGTCAGGAGATGGGACGAACGTTAACGACAGGATGTTGCTGAATTAAGAAGGGACGACGTGAATTGTGTGACGGGCAGTGATGTGAACTGGCCTAATAATTCCGGACACCTCTTAAGGGCGATATGATTTCGCCAACTTGGAGGTTCCATGAACGAAAGAAAGGTCTATACCCGCGAGTTCAAGCTGCATGCTGCCAGCATGGTGCTTGATGATAACTGCCCGGTACCAGAAGTTTGTGCATCGCTGGACATCGGACCCACCGCTTTACGGCGCTGGGTTGATCAGGTTCGTAAGGAACGCGAGGGCCAGCCAGTTAAAGGCACCAAGGCGATTACTGACGATCAGCGCCAGATCCAGGAGCTAAAAGCCAAGATCAAGCGCATGGAGATGGAAGCTGAAATCCTAAAAAAGGCTACCGCTCTCTTGATGTCGGATCCCGATCGTTTCCGATGATCGCGGAGCTAAGAGAGTCATTTCCGACGGCCGTGGTGTGTCGTGTTTTCGGTGTGAAGCGCAGCAGCTTTTATGAGTGGATTCAGCGGCGATCCAAGCCGCGGATCAGACGTGAAGAACTCAGGCTGAAAGTCGTTGAACTGCACAGTGAAAGCCGCGAAGCCATGGGCTCCAGGATGATCAGCGAGGGCCTGAAATCGCAAAATATTGCAGCGGGAAGAAGCCTGGTCAGAGCGCTGATGAGGGAAGCCAACATTGTCAGTAAACAACGCCAGCCGCATCCATTTAGATCCAAAGGCGTGGAGGCATTTGTCGCGCCTAATCGACTCAAACGTAACTTCAAACCGACTGCCATCAATCAGGTTTGGTGTGGCGACGTTACCAGCCTGATGGTGGGCAAACGCTGGATTCATCTGGCCATCGTGATCGATTTGTATGCTCGCCGGGTCATTGGTTGGGCTTTTTCTCTGGTTAATGACGCCAACCTGGTCAGCAAAGCGCTACGCATGGCGACAGCGGTACGAACGTGTCCCCCAGGGCTGATGTTTCACTCAGACCAAGGATGTCAGTACACCAGTCGCAAGTTTCAAGAAGAACTGACCCGCCACGGCATTGTGCAAAGCATGAGCCATCGGGGACAGTGCTGGGACAACGCTCCAACAGAGCGTTTTTTCGGCACGCTGAAGTCAGAGTGGGTACCTCGCAATGGCTACAGCCTGATCGAGGAGGCAAAAACGGACATGGTGCGTTTCTTCATGTACTACAACCGCACCAGGCTCCACAGCTACAACAACTACCTGTCGCCAATAGCCATGGAGCAAAAAGCGGCATAAACACCGTAATCGGTGTCCGGGATTACTTGACCAGTTCAATGTCGTCCCCAACATCTTGGATTATCCTCGGGGTTTCCTTCATTTCCGAGCCGACCCCATGCCCGACTTGACGCCATACCTCGTCACCCAGAAATGGCCCGCCCAATACCCGGAGTGGATCCAGCTCTACTCCCTGCCAACCCCCAACGGCGTGAAGGTCTCGATCATGCTGGAAGAGACTGGCCTGCCCTACGAGCCCCACAAAGTGGACTTCGCCAGCAACGACCAACTGTCGCCCGAGTTCCTTTCCCTGAACCCCAACAACAAGATCCCGGCGATTCTCGATCCCCATGGGCCGGGGGACCAGCCGTTGGCGTTGTTCGAGTCGGGGGCGATCCTGATTTATCTGGCGGACAAGAGCGGACAGTTGCTGGCCCAGGAGTCGGCGGCGCGCTACGAGACGATCCAGTGGCTGATGTTCCAGATGGGTGGGATCGGGCCCATGTTCGGGCAGTTGGGGTTCTTCAACAAATTCGCCGGCAAGGACTACGAGGACAAGCGGCCACGGGATCGTTATGTCGAGGAAAGCAGGCGCCTGCTCAAGGTGCTCGATGGCCGTCTGCAAGGGCGGGACTGGATCATGGGCGAGCGTTACACCATTGCCGATATCGCCACGTTTCCCTGGGTGCGCAACTTGATCGGTTTTTATGAAGCCGGTGATTTGGTGGGTATCCAGAACTTCCCCAATGTGACGCGGGTATTGGAGCGCTTCCTGGCGCGACCGGCCGTGGCCCGTGGGTTGAAGATCCCGGAATGAGCAAGCCGACGCCCCGCCGATTCGATTACAAACAACTGGATGTGTTCAGCGATGTGCCGCTCAAGGGTAATCCGCTGGCGGTGGTGCTGGGGGCCGATGGGCTCAGCGACTCGCGCATGGCCGCTTTTGCCAACTGGACCAACCTCAGCGAAACCACGTTCCTGTTGGCGCCGCAGCACCCGGAAGCCGATTACCGGGTGCGTATTTTCACCACGTCCACCGAATTGCCGTTTGCCGGGCATCCGACCCTGGGCAGTTGTCACGCCTGGCTGGAAGCCGGAGGCGTGCCCAAAGGGCAGGAGATCGTGCAGGAGTGCGGCGTCGGCCTGGTCAGGGTGCGCCGCAGCGATCATGGGTTGGCGTTCCTCGCGCCGCCCTTGCTAAAGTCCGGTCCGCTGGAGGCCGAGCTGCTGGAGCGGGTGCGCAAGGGGCTGGGGCTCGCAGCGCAGGCGATTGTCGAGGCGCAATGGGTCGATAACGGTGCCGGCTGGCTGGCGGTGATGCTCAAGGATCGCCAGCAAGTCCTGACGCTCGAGCCGGATTACCAGCAGTTGCTGGACCTGGCCGTGGGCGTGATCGCACCCTGGGATCGGGCCGTGGATGGCGATGAGGCCCACTTCGAAGTGCGCGGCTTCATCGCCGGTGATGGCATGCCCGAGGATCCGGCCACCGGCAGCCTGAACGCCGGGCTCGCCCAATGGATGCTGGGCAAAGGGCTGGCGCCTGCGTCCTACGTGGTCAGCCAGGGGCTGACGATGGGCCGGGCCGGGCGGATTCATGTCGAGCAGTTGGGAGACGAGGTTTGGATTGGCGGTGCAGTCGTGACGTGCATCAATGGCTCGCTGACTTTGTGAGGCGATTATTACCCGGCTGGTAACACTCTGTTTTCCAGCAGGCGTTTGTGCCCTGGCTGGCCTGGGCATAAGCTTCGCTCCCTGTGATCGAGCCGCATTTTTTGCCCAGGAGTCCCATGTCCAGCCAGTTCCCCGAAGCACGTCCACGCCGCCTGCGTCGCAATGCAAGCCTGCGCAGCCTGTTCCAGGAAACCGAGTTCACCTTGAACGATCTGGTGCTGCCGATTTTCGTCGAAGAAGAAATCGATGATTTTGTACCGATCAAGAGCATGCCCGGCGTGGTGCGCATCCCGGAGTCGAAGCTGGCTGGTGAGATCGAGCGCTATGCCCGTGCAGGCATCAAGTCGGTGATGACCTTTGGCGTGTCCCATCACCTGGACAACGAGGGCAGCGACACCTGGCGTGAGCGCGGCCTGGTGTCACGCATGGCCGGGATCTGCAAGGACGCGGTGCCGGAAATGATCGTGATGTCCGACACCTGCTTCTGTGAGTACACCGACCATGGTCACTGCGGCGTGCTCCACGGCGATGAAGTGGACAACGACCGGACCTTGATCAACCTGGGCAAGCAAGCCGTGGCGGCGGCCCGCGCCGGTGCCGATGTGATCGCGCCGTCGGCGGCCATGGACGGCCAGGTCCAGGCGATTCGCAGGGCTTTGGATGAAGCCGGTTTCAGCCAGACGGCGATCATGGCCTATTCCACCAAATTCGCCTCGGCGCTGTATGGGCCGTTCCGCGAGGCCGGCGGCAGCGCGCTGAAAGGTGACCGCAAGAGCTACCAGATGAACCCGATGAACCGCCGCGAAGCCCTGCGTGAATCCCTGCTCGATGAGCAAGAGGGGGCCGATGCGCTGATGGTCAAGCCGGCCGGTGCCTACCTCGACATCATCCGCGATATTCGCCAGGCTTCGAATCTGCCGCTGTCGGCTTACCAGGTCAGTGGCGAATACGCGATGATCAAATTCGCCGCCCAGGCTGGCGCCATCGACGAAGCCCGTGTGGTCCGCGAGAGCCTTGGCGCAATCAAGCGGGCGGGGGCAGACCTGATCTTCACCTACTTCGCCATGGACCTGGCGCTGAGTGGGATCTGATCCCGCATTCCTTCTACTTGCATCAGTGGTGACTGTGCCGCCGTCATCGCGAGCAGGCTCGCTCCCACATTGGGCATAGCCCGCATCCGCTTTTGATCGTATGGTTGCTCCGGAATAACGAACGCGATGGAGCACCATGCAATTCAACCAGTTGATGATCAGCCTCGCGGCGTTGCTGTCCCTGGCCGGTTGCGGCAGCCGTCAGTTGCAGGAGCCCGAGCGCCAGCCCGCCGAGGTCAAGAAGCAGATCGTGCAGTTGTTGCCGGCCAAGACGGCGGATCGTGAGGGTTGGGCGACAGATATTTACGTGGCCTTTGCGGCCCAGCAGATTCCGTCCACGACGCAGAATATCTGCGCGGTCCTGGCGGTGACCGAGCAGGAGTCGACGTTCCAGGCCGACCCGCCAGTGCCGGGGCTGGGCAAGATCGCTCGTCAGGAGATCAACCGCCGTGCGGCGAAGGTGCACATTCCGGAGTTGTTGGTCAGCGGCGCGCTCCAGGTGCGTTCGCCCAATGGCAAAAGCTACAGCGATCGACTCAACGCGGCCCGCAGCGAGAAAGAGCTGAGCGGGATTTTCGATGATTTCATCGGCATGGTGCCGCTGGGCAAGACCCTGTTCGGCGGCTTCAATCCGGTGCACACGGGTGGGCCGATGCAGGTCAGTATCGCGTTTGCCCAGGCCCATGCGCGAGATTATCCCTACACGGTGGATGGCTCGATTCGTCGCGAAGTGTTCAGTCGCCGTGGTGGGATGTATTTCGGTATCGCGCATTTGCTGGGCTATCCGGTGAACTATACCGAGCCGTTGTATCGTTTCGCCGATTTCAATGCCGGGTGGTACGCCAGTCGCAACGCGGCTTTCCAGCATGCGGTGAGTGTAGCGTCGGGCATTTCCCTGGCGCTGGATGGCGATCTGGTTGCCCATGATTCAATCATGCCGGGCAGCACGGAGCTGGCGGTACGCACGCTGGGCAAGTCGTTGGGAATGCGCAACCCGACCATTCGCGATCAATTGGAACAGGGCGACAGCCTGGCGTTCGAGGACAGCAAGCTCTACAAGCGTGTGTTCGAACTGGCTGAGCGGGCCGAGGGCAAGCCGTTGCCGCGGGCGGTATTGCCGGGGATCGTGCTCAAGAGCCCGAAAATCACGCGCAAGCTGACCACGGCGTGGTTTGCCAAGCGGGTGGATGAGCGTTATCAGCGCTGCATGGCGCGGGCGGCGGGGCGCTAGCCAGGCATTGAGGCATGAATAAGCCCGGCGGATGAGGCCGGGCTTTTACTGTGATGGGTTGGGTTTGGGAGTGTTCTGGAGCGGTGTGTCGGGTGAACTGCGCAGCGGCTGTGTGAAGGTTGCGGCCGCTGCGCGCCCGAGCGGGAGCAAGCTCCCTCGCCACGGGGTGTGTTGCACATGATTTGCGATACTTCCAGGCATTGCGGTCAAGCAACTCATGCGCGGTTTTCGATCAGACGGTCAGAGCCACCTTCAGCGACACGGCGTTCCAGCAGGCGATCGGCACCGCCTTCAGCGACACGGTTCTCGATCAAGCGATCGGAGCCACCTTCGGCGACACGGCGTTCCAGCAGGCGATCGGAACCGCCTTCAGCGACGCGGTTTTCGATCAGACGGTCAGAGCCACCTTCGGCAACGCGGCGTTCCAGCAGGCGATCGGCACCGCCTTCAGCGACGCGGTTTTCGATCAGGCGATCAGAACCGCCTTCGGCGACGACGGGGTGCGAGGAGGCGGCAAATACATTAGCGGCCAGTACGGAGAAAGCGAGGCTGAGGATGACTTGGCGTTTCATGATGGTGTGCTCCGGGGGTGCAGTGGTTTGTGTGGGGCCATTGTTGTCCCGGGCGATCTTCAAGAGAACTTCATTGGCATGATGGTGAACATCGACGGCAGTGATAGCTCGTCAGTCCCATCGATGTCGCTTGATCCAGCGAAGCTGCGCCATAACGTGCGCGTCGTCCTCCGGGTGGAACACAGCCAGGTTTGTGGGCTCTACCGGGTAACCCATAGGCAGGAGGCAAGTTCATGTACCAGTTATTCGGTTACAGGCAATCCGGTTCTGCGGCGGTGGAGATTGCCCTGGATCTTTGTGATGTGGCGTATCGGCGGGTCGATGCCTATTCGACCCAGGACAGCGACGCCGCGAAAGCGCTCGCGGCACTCAACCCTCAGAAGCAGGTCCCGACCCTGCAGTTGCCGGACGGTTCGGTGCTGACCGAAGCGGCGGCGATCCTGATTCACCTCGGGCTGACCTTTCCGGCGTCGAAGCTGCTCCCTGATGACCCAACCCAGCGTGCGCAAGCCATACGGGGGCTGGTCTATATCGCAGCCAATTGCTACACGCCCATCGGCATCATCGATTTTCCGGAACGCTGGCTGGACGATGCGGATGAAGCGACTCGGCAGCGCTTGGTAGCGGGCACCCAGCAACGGCTGTACCGCAACTGGGCGTTGTTTGCCGATCAGTTCCCGGCCCGGCCGTTTCTCGGCGGTGCCGAGCCGGGGGCGATGGATGTCCTGGCGGCCGTGATCACGAAGTGGAGAAACACACGGGAGGCAATGCTCAACGCCCGTCCGGCGTTCTACGGATTGTTGGAGCGCATCGACCACCATCCGCGCGTTGCACCGATGCTGTCGTTGCATTGGCCTTCGTAGGAGCTGCCGAGCGAAGCGAGGCTGCGATCTTTGCGCTAACGCTGGAGTCTCAAGCGAAAGATCAAAAGATCAAAAGATCGCAGCCTTCGGCAG
Organism: Pseudomonas sp. NFACC24-1; assembly: GCF_900115235.1. Classification (NCBI taxonomy): domain Bacteria; kingdom Pseudomonadati; phylum Pseudomonadota; class Gammaproteobacteria; order Pseudomonadales; family Pseudomonadaceae; genus Pseudomonas; species Pseudomonas sp. NFACC24-1. The sequence goes on along the minus strand of NZ_FOVS01000001.1, from coordinate 70,505 downwards.
CTCCTACGGGTCAAGGACAAGCCATGCGTACAGCCGCCTGCTCAATCAAGTCGACAAATTGCTGGACGTTCTGCTGATGCGCCGTCACCAGTTCGTCGATACTGGCCCCCGCCGGCGTTTGCAGGCTGCTGCGACAGGTGAAGGGGCGGGTATCGCCACCCAGGTTGCGCAGGCGCCATTGCACGTCCATGCGGGCATAGCGGCCGGGGATCGAGTCAAAGCGCTGCACGTCCACCCGCAGCGATGATTTCGGCGCGCCAGGGTTGTTCAGTTGTTCGCCCAAGGCGCTGCGCAGTTCATCTGCCAGGCTGGCGCCCCACCATTCGGTTTCCAGGATCGCCAACCCGCTGTTGCCCTGGCGAATGACCATTTGGGTGCGATCCACCTGGGGTGGGACGCTCACCTGTTCGATGTGGATGTCCACGCCGGCGCGTGACGGGCCTTTCGGTTGAGCCGGGCTCAGGGTGTGGTAATGAATCGGGTCGCTGCGACAGGCACCGAGCAGCAGTGCCATGGCGACCAGGGTAAATTTCAGCGTCAGTGGCATGGGACGGGCTCCTGTACTCATTCTTTCACCGGCAATGTGAGGTTCTGTGCCGGTGCGTCCTTGGGACGGCCGCGAAGCAGCGATTCGGGATGGCGGCTCAGGTAGTCCGACAGCTCGCGCAGCGAGCGCGACATGCGCCCCAGGTCGTCCAGGGTCTGGGTCAGTTGTTCGCGCTGGGGTGAATCTTCGGCCAGGGTCGAGTTGGCCGATTGCAGGGTCTTGCTGACGTCCTGCAAGGTGTTTTGCACCCCAGGCAAGGTCTTGCTGTTGAACTGGGCCAGGCCTTTGCGCAGCTCCACCAGATTGCCATCCAGGTTGCCGGCGATACTCTCCAGTGGCAGCTTGTTGATTCGCTCGACCATCGTCTGCAGTTGTTCCTGCAATTGCTGGAGGCTGCCCGGCAGGGTCGGGATACGCACGGGGCGGGCGCTGGGGTCGAAGACCACTTTTTCGGCCTTGGGGTAGAAGTCCAGCGAGATGTACAACTGCCCGGTCAGCAGGTTGCCGCTACGGGCCTGGGCGCGCAGGCCGCGCTCGACGAAGCTGCCGATCAGGCGGGCACCGGCGGCTTCGTCTTCGGGGTCGTGGTTGAGCGACTTGAGCAGTTTTTCATGGGCCTTGCCCAGGCGCTGGGGGTAGATCACTACGCCGACGTTGACCGGAAAGCTGCGTTGCTTCTCATCGAAGTCGAGGTTGATGGCCACCACCCTGCCGACTTCCACGCCGAGGAACTCTACCGGCGCACCGACGCGCAACCCGCGCAGGGCCTGGTCGAAACGCAGGGCCAGGTATTGGCCCTTGCCATCGGGCGGGGCGAGGGCGCTCTGCTGGTCGGCAAACAGTTCGAAGGTCTTGTCTTCGCTGGCGGCGGTGTCGTTGGGGCTGTACTCCGGTGCCCGGAACGCGATGCCGCCCAGCAGCAAGGCCGAGAGCGATTCGGTCTTGACGGCGAAACCATTGGCGCCGACGTTCACGTCCACGCCGCTGACGTTCCAGAACCGGGTGTTTTCGGTGACATACACATCGTTGGGCGCGTTGATGAACACGTCGATGTTGACGCCTTTGCCGTCGGCGTCCAAGGCGTAGGACACCACCTGGCCCACCGGGATCTTGCGCAGGTACACCGGCGAGCCGATGTCCAGCGAACCGAGGTCCTGGGCGTGCAGGGTGAAGCGCTTGCCCGGTTCGCCATAAGTGATCGGCGGCGGGTTCTCCAGCCCTGTGAAGGATTTGGCGCGTACTTTCGACTGCCCGGCGTCGGCACCGATGAAATCACCGGACAGCAGCGTGTCGATCCCCGAGATCCCGCCAGCCCCGATGCGCGGTCGTACGACCCAGAACACCGAGTCTTCGTGGGTGAAGGTGTCGGCGGTCTTGGCGAGCTTGACTGTGGCGGTGACGTTCTTCTGGTCCTGGCTCAGTTGCACGTCGGTGACCTGGCCGATGACCACGTTGCGGTATTTCACCTGGGTCTTGTTGGCGGTCAGGCCCTGGCCGGTCTTGAAGGTGATGGTGATGGTCGGGCCTTCCTGAAGCCAGTTGTGGACCACCAGGGAAACACCCACCAACACCGCGATGATCGGCACGATCCACACCAGCGACACCGTCCAGCGACGGGTGGTGACGTGGGCCCGGCCGGGGGCGGGTTGTGGCCCGTCAGTGGCTTGCGACTTCATTCATGACCTCCTCGGATGGTTGAGTGTCCCAGATCAGGCGGGGGTCGAAACTCATGGCCGAAAGCATGGTGAACAGCACCACGAGGCCGAAGAACAGGATACCCGGTCGTGGCTCGATATCGCTCAGTGCCTGGAACTTGACCAGGGCGGCCACCAGGGCCACCACCAGCACATCGAGCATCGACCAATAGCCGATGACTTCCACCAGCCGGTACAGCTTCGCCCGCTGGACCTGAGCCCAGGTACTGCGTCGCTGTACGGTCACCAGCAGCAGGGTCAGTACCACGAACTTGATGCCGGGCACCGCGATGCTGGCGATGAAGATGATCAGCGCGATGTCCCAGGCGCCGCTTTGCCAGAACTCGATGACACCGCTGATGATGGTGCTGTCGGCGCCTTCGCCGAGCATCCGGGTGTTCATGACCGGCAGCAGGTTGGCCGGGATGTAGAACACCAGCGCCGCGAGCATATAGGCCCAGGTGCGGGTGATGGCGTCGGGTTTGCGGCGGTGCAGGGCGGCGTCGCAACGGGGGCAGGTCTGGGGGCCGTCGGCCATGTCGCAGGCCAGGCCGCAACTGTGGCACAGGCAGAGGTTCAGGTCGCGGGCCTCTGGCGGGGTGTCCTGCGGCCGGCCGTTCATAGGCTGTCCCACAGGTCGCGGACATCGCGCCCGGCAATACGGATCATCAGCAGGCTCAAGGCCGCCAGGGCGAACAGGCCGATACCCGGGAGCACATCCAGCAGGCCGGCGAGCTTGATCACCGCCACCAGCGCGCCCAGCAGGCACACCTCCAGCATGCTCCAGGGCCGCAGGGTTTCCAGGCTGCGCATGCACAGGCTGAACCCTGGCGCCCGCCGCTGGAGGTAGGCGTGGCCCAGTACCCAGAGCAGCAGCGCCAGTTGGAAGGCCGGTGCAACGATGATCGCCACCGCTGTCACCAGGGCGATGAAGGTGATGGGGCCCTGGCTCAGCGCCACGATGGAATCCCACAACGTCGCGCTGTTGCTCAGGCCCTGGAGACGGATACTCATCACCGGGTAGAGATTGGCGAACGCCCACAGCACCGCGGCCGTTACGCTCAAGGCCAGGCGCTGCTCGATGGTCAGGCCGTTGTAGCGCTGGATCACCGCGTGACAGCGCACGCACGTGGCCTTTTGATGCGGGGCGAGCACAACCGGCTCGTACACCGCATCGCAATGTTCACAAATGATCAGTCGGTCGGTGGCGGCCATCGGGATGCTCGCAGGAACAACCCCTTCAATATAGAAGTGTGTTGAGAATGAGCAACCCGATGGAAACGATCATTCGCCGCGAATGTATTGCTCCAGTTGTCGGATCAGGTCGGCCTGTTCGGCGATGGCTTCCTTGACCAGGTCGCCAATGGACAGCAGCCCGACGAGCTTGCCGTCTTCCACCACCGGCAAATGTCGCAAGTGCTTGTCGGTCATGATGCTCAGGCAGGTCTCGACATTCTGGTGCGGGTCGATGGTGATCACGGGGGATACCATGATGTCGCTCACTTTCGTGCCCACGGACGAGCGACCGTGCAGGACCATTTTGCGTGCATAGTCGCGCTCGCTGATGATCCCCAGCACTTTTTCGTCCTTCACCACCAGCAAGGCGCCGACGTTCTTCTCGGCCATGCGCATCAGGGCCTGCAATACCATGTCGTCCGGTGAGATGGTGTGCACTTGCTGGTTCTTATCGTCTTTTAGCCGGAGCAACTGCGCGACGGTTTTCATGGGGAAGCCTCGGGTCGGGGGTGTTGTTTTTGCTGGTTGTTAAAGCATCGTAGACCCAACGGCGCAGAGCAAGCGGTAAAGCGGCGGCCAATCGTCCAAAAGCGTCATTGCCCGGGAAATTACCACCCATCCCGTGGTCAGGCGCTGTTGTGGCGAGGGGATTTATCCCCGTTGGGCTGCGCAGCAGCCCCAATAAGCTGATGACATCGACCTGACACACCGCGCTGGCAGGTTTTTGGACTGCTTCGCAGCCCAGCGGGGATAAATCCCCTCGCCACAGGTAGAATCGTCGCCTACGCAAAATTCGAGGTTTCAGCGGTGGATTTACAGCAGGGCTTCGTCCTGACCCGGCATTGGCGCGACACCCCGGCCGGCACCGAAGTCGAGTTCTGGCTGGCGACCGACGCCGGTCCCCGGTGCGTGCGCCTGCCGGTGCAGACGTCGGTGGCCTTCGTGCCGCAGATCCAGCGCGGCCAGCTCGAAGCCTTGCTGCAAGGGGAGAAGCAGGTAGAGCTACGCCCCCTGGACCTGCTGGATTTCGAGCATCGCCCGGTGCTGGGCCTGTATTGCCAGCAACACGCCCAACTGATGCGCCTGGACGGCACCTTGCGCCGCGCCGGCGTGGAGGTGTTCGAAGCGGACATCCGGCCGCCGGAGCGCTACCTGATGGAGCGCTTCATCACCGCCCCGGTGTGGTTCGGCGGTAAGCCGGCCGCCGATGGCCTGCTGGTGGATGCCCAGATGAAACCGGCGCCCGACTACCGTCCACCGTTGCGCCTGGTGTCCCTGGACATCGAAACCACCGCCCAGGGCGATTTGTATTCCATTGCCCTGGAAGGCTGCGGCGAGCGCCAGGTCTATATGCTCGGGCCGCCTAACGGCGACGATAGCGGCGTGGATTTCCAGCTGGAATACTGCGAATCGCGCACGCTGCTGCTGAAGAAACTCAACGATTGGTTCGCCCGTTTCGACCCCGACGCGATCATTGGCTGGAACCTGGTGCAGTTCGACCTGCGGGTGCTGCATGAACATGCCCGGCGGCTGGCGGTGCCGTTGCGCCTGGGCCGCGGTGGCGAAGAAATGCAATGGCGCGAGCACGGCGCACGCAACAACCACTTTTTCGCCTCGGCGGCCGGTCGGCTGATCATCGACGGGATCGAGTCCCTGCGGTCGGCGACCTGGAGCTTCCCGTCGTTCAGCCTGGAAAACGTCGCCCAAACGCTGCTGGGGGAGGGCAAGTCCATCGACAACCCGTACCAGCGCATGGACGAGATCAATCGCATGTTCGCCGAGGACAAGCCGGCCCTGGCCCGCTACAACCTCAAGGACTGCGAGCTGGTGACGCGGATCTTCGCCAAGACCGAGCTGCTCAAGTTCCTGCTGGAACGGGCCAGCGTCACCGGCCTGCCAGCGGACCGCAGCGGCGGTTCGGTGGCGGCCTTCACGCACCTGTACATGCCGCTGATGCACCGCCAGGGTTTTGTTGCCCCCAATCTCGGCCAGCGTCCGCCCGAGGCCAGCCCGGGTGGTTTTGTCATGGATTCCCAGCCGGGGCTCTACGAGTCGGTGTTGGTGCTGGACTACAAGAGCCTGTATCCGTCGATCATCCGCACCTTCCTGATCGACCCGGTGGGCTTGATCGAAGGGCTGCGTCACCCGGATGACCGCGAGTCGGTGCCGGGCTTTCGCGGGGCACGCTTCTCCCGAAGCCGACATTGCCTGCCGGCCATCGTCGCGCGGGTCTCCGAAGGCCGGGAGACCGCCAAGCGCGAACACAATGTGCCGCTGTCCCAGGCGTTGAAAATCATCATGAACGCCTTTTATGGCGTGCTCGGCTCCAGTGGTTGTCGCTTCTTCGATCCGCGCCTGGCCTCGTCCATCACCCTGCGTGGCCACCAGATCATGCAGCGCACCCGCCAGTTGATCGAAGCCCAGGGCCATGTGGTGATCTATGGCGATACCGATTCCACGTTCGTCTGGCTGCGTCGTGCCCATGGCCAGGAGGAAGCGGCCAGGATCGGTCGCGAGTTGGTGGCACACGTCAACCAATGGTGGCGTGAGCAGGTGCGTGCCGAGTTCGGGTTGGAGAGCGCGCTGGAGCTGCAGTTCGAAACGCACTTCAAGCGCTTCCTGATGCCGACCATCCGGGGCGCCGAGGAGGGCAGCAAGAAACGCTATGCCGGGCTGGTGACCCGCGCCGATGGCAGCGATGAAATCGTCTACAAAGGCCTGGAAACCGTGCGTACCGACTGGTCGCCGCTGGCCCGCCAGTTCCAGCAGGAGTTGTACGGGCGGATCTTCCACCGTAAGCCCTACCAGGAGTATGTGCGTGATTATGTGCAGCAGACCCTGGCCGGTGCGTTCGATGATCGGCTGGTCTATCGCAAGCGCCTGCGGCGGCCGCTGGAAGATTACGAGCGCAACGTCCCACCCCACGTGCGGGCCGCGCGGCTGGCCGATGAGTTCAACCAGCGCCAGGGCCGTCCGCGGCAATACCAGAATGGCGGCTGGATCAGCTACGTCATCACTGTCGCCGGCCCCGAGCCGCTGGAAATTCGCAGTGCGCCAATCGATTACGACCACTACGTGACCAAACAACTACAGCCGGTGGCGGATGCGATCCTGCCGTTTGTGGATGATGATTTTTCGACGTTGGTGGGGGGGCAGATGGGGTTGTTCTGAGATTTCCGTGTATTCCTGCAGAACTCTTTGGACCGGGGACATGGTGGATCTGTGGCGAGGGGATTTATCCCCGTTGGGGCGCGCAGCGGCCCCTGAGATTTCGTGGTGCCGATAAAGTTGCGAGTGCTGCGCACTCGAGCGGGGATAAATCCCCTCGCCACAAATCAGTGGGTTGCCGATGGTCCGTATTTAGGCGTCAGACCATCGCCAACCGCTGCTTGCCCTGGGGCTGGGGAAATATCAGGTCGAGGGCGGCCAGGTCCTGAGACTCGAGCCTGAGACTGGCCGCTTCGGCATTCAGGCGCACATGTTCAGGTTTCACCGCCTTGGGTATGGCAATCACATTGTCCTGGCGCAGCAACCAGGCCAGTGCGACCTGCGCGGGTGTTGCCCGATGGCGTTCGGCGATTTTTCCCAGGGTGTGATCCTTGAGCAGGTGCCCGCCCTGGCCGACCGGGCAGTAAGCCATGATCGGCATGCGCCGTTGCTGGCACCAGGGCAGCAGGTCGAATTCGATGCCGCGCTCCTGCAGGTTGTACAGCACTTGGTTGGTGGCGCAGGCCGGCGAGGCCAGTTCCTCGAGGTCATCGACGTCAAAGTTCGACACACCCCAACGGCCGATCTTGCCTTCTTCGCGCAGGCGTTCGAACGCTTCGACGGTTTCTGCCAAAGGGTACTGCCCGCGCCAGTGCAACAGATAAAGGTCGATGTAATCGGTGTCGAGCCGGCGCAAGCTGCGTTCGCAGGCCAGGGGAATGCCTTTGCGACTGGCGTTGTGAGGGTAGACTTTGCTCACCAGGAAAACCTGGTCCCGCAGGCCGGTGATCGCTTCGCCAACGACGGTCTCGGCACCGCCTTCGGCATACATCTCCGCCGTGTCGATCAAGGTCATGCCCAGTTCGATCCCCAATCGCAGGGCCGCGACTTCTTTTTTGTGATGGGACGGTTCTTCACCCATGCGCCAGGTGCCCTGGCCGATTACCGGTACGGACACACCCGCCAATTCCAGCGTCCTCATGCCTATCTCCTGTTTTTTGCTTTGACGTGTGGCAGCAGGATAGACCAAGTGTTCCCGGATGGATCGTTCCCATGCTCTGCGCGAGCCCGCAGCATCCGAACTCAACACCAACCCGTGGGCGCGAGCTTGCTCGCGAAGGCGTCGGCCCATCCAGCATCATCACAAGCAGACACACCGCTATCGCGAGCAAGCTCGCTCCCACAAGAGCATGGGAACGATTTGGCGGGGGCGTTACTTCGCGGAGAACTTCAACACCATGGTCTGGGTGTAGGTCTGGCCCGGATCAAGCCGCGTCGAAGGGAAGTTCGGCTGGTTTGGCGAGTCGGGGTAGTGCTGGGTTTCCAGGGTGAACGCGCCCCAATGTGGATAGACCTTGCCTTGCTTGCCCTTGACGGTGCCATCGAGGAAGTTGCTGGTGTAGAACTGCACGCCGGGCTCGGTGGTGTACAGCTGCAGGCGTCGTCCGGACTCCGTGTCATACACCTCGGCGGCCAGTTTGGTCACGTCGCCCTTGGCGTCCAGTGCCCAGTTGAAGTCGAAGCCGCCCTGTTTCGGTTCGGCGAACTTGAGTTGGGGGTGATCAGCCTTGATATGGGTGCCGATGGCGGTGGGTTGGGTGAAATCCATCGGTGTGCCGGCCACCGGGGCCAGTTCGCCAGTGGGAATGAGTTTGCCGGTGACCGGCGTGTAGTGGGCCGCGTGCAGGGTCGCGACCTGCTCGAGTATGTCGCCGTTGCCTGCGCCGGCCAGGTTGAAATAGCTGTGGTTGGTCAGGTTCAGCACCGTGGGCTTGTCGGTGGTGGCCTGGTACTCGATGCGCAACTCGTTCTGTTCGTTGAGGCTGTAGGTGACGTCGGTTTTCAGTGCGCCGGGGAAGCCCATCTCGCCATCGGGTGACAGGTAGGTCAGGGTGACGCCCACCGAGTCCTTGGCATTATGGGGCTGGGCCTTCCAGACACGCTTGTCGAACCCTTGCGGCCCGCCATGCAAGGAGTTGCCATGGTCGTTCTGCGGCACTTGGTAACGCTTGCCGTCCAGCTCGAAAGCGCCGTCGGCCAGGCGATTGCCGAAACGGCCGATGGTCGCGCCGAAATACACGCTGCCATTCTTCTGGTAACCCTGCACATCGTCGAAACCGAGCACGATGTCGGCGACCTTGCCGTTTTTGTCCGGCACGCTCAATGACTGGAGGATGCCGCCATAGGTGATGACCGTGGCCTCCATGCCATGGCTGTTGCGCAGTACGAATTTTTCCACCGCCGTGCCGTCGTCGGTCTTGCCGAACGCACCGCGTTCATTGGTCAGGCCGGCAGCCTGGGAAGCCGAGGTGGCGATCATCAGAGACACTCCGAGGGCCGTGAGCAGTTGTTTTGATTCAAGCATGGTGACCTTCCTTCCTGTTGTTTTGTTGTTGTTTTAACGCGGGTCGAGTCCGTTACTGGTCGGACAGCGATGAAGGCTTTTTTGTCTAGTAGTCTTTCTATTTGGTGGATGAAAAGGGATTTATAGCCATAAATTAAGATTTATCAATTAAAAAGTAAGACTAATTAGGCAGAAAAGACTTTGCCAAAGGTCGAGGATTTTCTCTGGACACTGCACTTTTGCGATTTTTGCCGCTCTATCCATGGCCTGGAAGCGGCGACCCCCATCGCTTCCCCCAGCCCAGATTGAGACTCGATGGCCGGTGTTTTTTCTTCTGTGACGAGGTTGCGCCCGGCCTGCATGGCAGGGTTGGTCGCTGTGTCGATGTTGTTCAGCGGTGGCTGCAGCCATCAACAGGGGCAGGACATGGTCACGCAGTTCAGCAATGCCAAGCCCCAGGAGTTCTTGCAGACCAGTGTCGACCGCATGGCAACGTTGGCCATGCACGACAACCTGCAAAGCCTCTACCTGCTGATGAGCAAGCTTTACCTGCGCAACCCCGAGGAACTGCGCAAATCCGGCTTTCTTGACGCCCGCACCGCAGAAAAACAAGTGCGCATGGCCATCGAGCAGCAACAACCCTTGCCGACCCTGGGTGGCAAGAAGGACCTGGCCGCCCTGAGCTATGCCATGAGCCCGGAGTTTCTCGGTGATCGGGTCGGGGCGTTCATCTATGCCATCGGCAGCATGCTGGTCACCGCGCACGGCAATCGCCTCGAGTTCTACATGACCGACACCATCGACCCGCGTTTTGTCAGCAATGCGGCGCGCAACATCGAAAAAGCCACCTGGCTGCTTAGCCAGCGGCAGAACAAGGACGGCAAGCCGTTGCTGTTTTCCAATGAGATCTCGGAGGAGGGCAGCAACCTGAGTTTTGCCGTCGAGTTCGGGAAAATTGTCGCCCGATTGGACCTGCTGACCCAGATGCTCGACGAGCGCTACCGGCGGATCGGCTTGAATTACGCCCAGAGCCTGCTGTTCCTCAATTTCCTGCCGGTCCAGTGAAATTACGGAAAAGGAATAAAGATAGATCACATCGATATAGGGGGTTATAAGAAAAATCGCTATGCTCGCGGCCAGATTTTTCACGCGGTCGTGCTGAGACGGGTTTAATGGATTTCGGTAATGTCGGTTTAGTCGTTGCGGGCCTGGTGGTCGGCTTCATCGTTGGAATGACCGGCGTCGGCGGTGGTTCGCTGATGACCCCGATCCTGTTGTGGTTTGGTATCAACCCGGCGACGGCGGTGGGTACGGACCTGCTGTATGCGGCCATTACCAAGTCTGGCGGCGTATTGGTTCATGCCAAGAACCGCAACATCGACTGGGCCATCACCGGCTGGTTGACGTTGGGCAGCGTCCCGGCGGTCGGCTTGACCTTGTGGTTCCTCAGCAGCCTGCACAGTTCGCCCGACGCCATGAACGCGGTGATCAAGCAAGCCTTGGGCTTCGTGTTGTTCGCCACCGCCTTGGCAATCCTGTTCAAGAAGCGTTTGCTGCAATTCGCCCACGACCGTGCCGGGGGGCACTACAACCCCTCTGGCGCGCGTCTCAATGTGCTGACGGTCATCACCGGTCTCGTACTGGGGACGATGGTCGCGTTGACGTCCATTGGCGCCGGCGCCCTGGGCACTGTCGCGCTGTTCATCCTCTACCCGTTCCTGGTCACCAAGCGCCTGGTGGGCACCGAGATCGCCCACGCCGTGCCGCTGACCCTGGTCGCTGGCCTGGGCCACGCGAGCATGGGCAACATGGACTGGCACATCCTGGGTTTCCTGCTGATCGGTTCGTTGCCGGGGATCTACCTGGGCAGTCATTTGTCGGGACGGATCTCCGACGAGCTGTTGCGCCCCTGCCTGGCGGTGATGCTGGCGATGATCGGGTTCAAGCTGGCGTTCTAGAACGATTACCCCGGTCAAATGTGGGAGCGAGCTTGCTCGCGATAGCGGCATGACAGTCAACATCGAAGTCGACGGGGCGATTGCTATCGCGAGCAAGTTCGCTCCCACAGTATCCCCGTTCCAACTCTCGCGCCGCACTCTCCCTACGGTTGCGCAATGATCCCCCTGGCCTAAGCTTCAAGGCAGGCAGGCGCAGTATTGAGCGACTCTCGCGGAACAATCGCCGCCCTGTGCAATCAGTACAGCGTAAATATCAAAAGGAGAGGCGCATGCTCATTCGGTCGTTGACCTTCGCTACCTTGCTGGCCATCGCCGGCCCCCTGTTCGCTGCCGATGGCGACTCACCCTTGGTGGCGGATGCAGGCAGGGCACGCCCCCTGATCGTCATCGCGCCCAGTACAGTCGACCCGGCCTGGGTCAGCCTGAAAAAGGCCTTGGATGAACCGGCAGGCAAGCAGGGTTTTTCCGAGCGCAACATGGTGCTCTACACCGTGCTCAATACCATTGGGCAGCGCGATGGCAAGGACCTGGACCCGCAAAGCACCATGGCGCTGATCCGTTCCCTCAAGCTGGGCGCCGGGGCCCAGACCAAGATTATCCTGGTGGGCAAGGACGGGGAAAAGAAGCTTGAGCATTCCGGGGCGATCGAATTGAAAGACCTCTTCGACACCGTCGATAAACTCCCCGCCGCGGAAAAAGAAGCGACGCCTCCGGCGCCACCTCCCGCTCCGGAGCCCGCTCCGGCCAAGGATGCCAAAGGCACCAAGCCTGGCAAGGCAACCAAGCCGGCGGTGGCGAAGCCATTGGAGGATTGATTTCCAATAGCTCCGAAAGCCCTTGTGGCGAGGGGATTTATCCCCGCTGGGGCGCGAAGCGGCCCTGGAATTTTGGCAATCTGGCGTGTCAGACAGATCGGGGTGACCGCTTAGGAGGGCTGCTGCGCAGCCCAGCGGGGATAAATCCCCTCGCCACAGCGGGACTTGTCGCCCTTGTTATTGGCCATCCAGCGCCATCAGGATCCGGTGCGCCGCCTTCACCCGTTCCTCGATCGGGTAGTTCCTGTTGGCAAGCAGGACGATCCCCATGTCCTTCCCGGGCACGAACGCTGCGTACGCGCCGAAACCGTTGGTGGATCCGGTCTTGTTGATCCAGGCGCCGTCCGGCGCCGGGCGGGGCGGGTCGAGAGATTCGGCTTTCTGTGGGGTCAGGGCCATCTGCGGTGTGTTGCCAGCGAGCAGGTCGTCCAAGGTGAACGGGGCGGGGTAGAACTCCCAGCCGAGCCCCTGATTCATTCCGCCGACCTTGTAGAAACCCGTATGCGTCGTGGCGATGGCTTGCTTCAAGTCCGCGTCCAGTTTTTCAGGTCGCAGGTTGGCCTCGACGAAACGAATCAGGTCCGTTGAACTGGTCTTCACCCCGTAGGCTTCGGAATCCAATGCGCCGGTGCCGACTCGCACGGGCTTGCCGTCCTTTGCATAGCCTTGGGCGTATCGGCCCATCTGATCCCGCGGCACCCGCACATAGCTGTGCTTGAGGCCCAGCCCAGGCATCAGCGTGCGCTCCATCACCTCGTCAAATGGCTGCCCCAGGCTGCGGGCCGCCAGGTAGCCGAACAGGCCGATGCTCGGGTTTGAATAGAGCCGCTGGGTGCCGGCCGGGTAGAGCGGTTTCCAGTTCTTGTAGTAACTGAACATCCGGTCCGGATGATCCGCCTCGTCGGGAAACTGCAAGGGCAGGCCGCCGGCGGTGTAGGTGGCAAGGTCGAGCAGGCGGGTGCCCTCCATGGCGCTGCCGCGCAATTCGGGTGCAAAGCGACTGGCCGGATCCGCCAGGGACAGTTTGCCCTGGGCCTGGGCATAGGCGCCGAGGGTGGCGGTGAAGGTCTTGCTGACCGAGCCGATTTCGAAAAGGGTCTGGTCGGTGATCGGCTTTTTCGTGTCCTTGGAGGCCACGCCGTAGTTGAAATAATGGCGTTGACCGTTGTAGGTAATCGCCACGGCCATGCCGGCGATGTCCTGTTGTTTCATCAAGGGCTGGATGACGGCATTGACCGTGTCTTCAATGCGTTCCTGGGCAGAGCTTACGGACGTCCCGCAGACCAGGAAAAAAATCCCGGCGAGTATCGATCTGGCAATTGGCATGGTGCAGCGTTCTCGTTGGCCTTCCTGGAGAGGCTCAATCTAGGGCGTTTTTGGCGGCCCGGCAATCCGAGGCTATCGGTCCGGGGGGATGTTTCTGAGTCGTCTGACGGGCTCGCGGGAACCTTCCCACAAAACGGTCGGGTTGCCCGGCGCGACCGGACCTCAAGCCAAACCACACAAAGCGGCAGCCGCCGGGTAAACTCGCGGCTCTTTCTAAAGGAGTTCACATGAGTTACTACCAGCCCGGCATTCTCGCCACCCCTGTTCCGCCTCAGGCCCGTCATTTGTTTTTTGCCCTGGAATCGGTCGAGGCATTGCCGGCTGCGCTAGACAAACTCCTGTTGTTGCTCGATGGCCGGGCCGTGATCGGCTTTGGCGAATCGCTGGTCCAGGCCCTGGGCGCCCAGGTCGCTGGCCTGCGGGCTTTTCCGGCGTTGGCCGGCGTAGGCGTAGACAACCCCTCGACCCAACATGCCCTGTGGTGCTGGCTGCACGGTGAAGACCGCGGCGAGCTGATGCACCGCAGCCGCACCATCGAAGCGGCACTGGCCCCGGCGCTGCGCCTGGTGCAGATGAACGAGACTTTCCGCCACATGACCGGCCATGACCTGACCGGCTATGAAGACGGCACCGAGAACCCCCACGACGAAGCGGCCATCGCCGCCGCCCTGGCCCAGGGTGCCGACGGAGTGCGCGGTGGCAGTTTTGCCGCGATCCAGCAATGGCAACACGACCTGGACGGTTTCGCGGCGATGCAGCCCCATGAGCGCGACAACATCATGGGCCGGCGCCTGAGCGACAACGAAGAAATCGACGACGCGCCGGAATCGGCCCACGTCAAGCGCACCGCCCAGGAAAGCTTTGCCCCGGAGGCATTCGTGGTCCGTCGGTCCATGCCCTGGATCGAAGGCGACCGTGCAGGGCTGATGTTCCTGGCGTTCGGTTTCTCCCTCGATGCCTTCGAGGCTCAATTGCGGCGCATGAGCGGCCTGGAAGACGGCATCACCGACGGCCTGTACCGCATGAGTCGACCGATCACCGGCGGCTATTACTGGTGCCCGCCGTTGTTGGACGGACGCCTGGATCTGCGCGCCTTGGCCCGGTAAGCGCAGCGGTTTGTGCAAAGCGTGACGTGAACGCTATCCTTGGGCCGGACGTCTATCCGTGGAATGGGAGAAGCAAGTGTGGATAAAGTCATCGTCATCACCGGTGGCGGCCGCGGAATCGGGGCGGCCACGGCGCTGTTGGCTGCCGAGTTGGGCTATCGGATCTGCATCAACTACCAGTCCGATGAAAGCGCCGCGCAGGAGGTGCTCGAACAGGTCCGGGCCAAGGGCGCGCAAGCGATTGCCGTGCGCGCCGATGTGAGCATCGAGGACGAAGTGATCGCCCTGTTCAACCGGGTGGATGCCGAGCTGGGGCGTGTCACGGCGTTGGTGAATAATGCCGGGACGGTTGCCCAGAAAGCCCGGCTCGATGAAATGTCCGAATTCCGCATCCTCAAGATCCTGAAGACTAACGTGCTGGGCCCGATTCTCTGCGCCAAGCACGCGGTGCTGCGCATGTCGCCCCGACATGGCGGGCAGGGCGGCAGCATCGTCAACGTCTCGTCGGTGGCCGCTCGCCTGGGCTCACCCAACGAGTACATCGACTACGCGGCCTCCAAGGGCGCCTTGGACACGTTCACCGTCGGCCTGTCCAAAGAAGTCGCCGGCGAAGGCATCCGCGTCAACGCGGTGCGTCCCGGCTACATCTACACCGATTTTCATGCCCTGAGCGGCGACCCGGACCGGGTCAGCAAGCTGGAGTCGGCGATTCCCATGGCCCGGGGCGGTCGTCCGGATGAAGTCGCCGAGGCGATTATCTGGCTCCTGTCGGACAAGGCTTCCTATGCCACCGGGACATTTGTGGACCTGGGGGGTGGGCGCTGACCCCCGGGTTGTCTGGTCTGGCCCCATCGCGAGCAAGCTCGCTCCCACAGTTTGATCGGCGGTGAGTCGTATATCTCCAATACACGGCCGAGCCAATGTGGGAGCGAGCTTGTTCGCGATGGCGTCCTTACCGACAATCCCTATCAAAACGATCGAATAATCCGCCCCAACGTCTCCATGGCTTTTTCCGAGGACTCGGTCCAGGGGCTGCCGTAATTCAAGCGAATGCAATTCCTGAAGCGTCGGGTCGGTGAAAAGATCGGTCCCGGGGCGATGCTGATGCCTTGGGCCAGGGCCATCTGGAACAGTTTCAGCGAATCCATTTGCTCCGGCAGCTCCAGCCACAGGAAGTAGCCGCCCGCCGGCTGGCTGACCCGGGTCTGGGCCGGGAAGTAACGGGCGATGGCGCTGAGCATCGCGCTTTGCTGTTCTTCCAGGGCGTAGCGCAGTTTGCGCAGGTGGCGGTCGTAGCCGCCGTGTTGCAGGTAGTCGGCGATGGCGGCCTGGGCCGGCATCGAGGCGCATAGCGAGGTCATGAGCTTGAGCCGTTCGATCTTCTGCGCGTAGCGCCCGGCGGCGACCCAGCCGATGCGATAACCCGGTGCCAGGCTCTTGGCGAACGAACCGCAATGCATCACCAATCCTTCGGTGTCGAAGGCCTTGGCGGGCTTGGGGGCCTGTTGGCCGTAATAGAGCTCGGCGTACACGTCGTCTTCGATCAACGGCACCTGGTGGCGGCGCAACAGTTCCACCAGGGCCTTTTTTCTTTCCTCGGGCATGGTCGCGCCCATGGGGTTCTGGAAACTGGTCATGCACCAGCAGG
Source organism: Pseudomonas sp. NFACC24-1 (assembly GCF_900115235.1). Lineage (NCBI taxonomy): Bacteria > Pseudomonadati > Pseudomonadota > Gammaproteobacteria > Pseudomonadales > Pseudomonadaceae > Pseudomonas > Pseudomonas sp. NFACC24-1. Next base: position 54,624 of record NZ_FOVS01000001.1, on the reverse strand, counting down.
CCTTGATCGGGTGACGCTCCAGCGTCTGCTCCAGCACGTCGAGGTCGATGCCGTCGCGCGGATGGACGGGGATTTCCACGGCCTTGAGCTTGAGTCGTTCCAGCACTTGCAGGCTGGCGTAGAACGCCGGTGCCTCGATCGCCACCAGGTCGCCGGGCTCGGTCACGGCTTGCAGGCACAGGTTCAAGGCTTCCAGGGCACCATTGGTGACCAGCAGTTCCTCCATGGGCAGCATCAACCCGCCCACCATGTAGCGCAGGGCAATTTGCCGGCGCAGGTGCGGGTTGCCCGGCGACATGTCGGTGACGACGACCCGAGGGTCCATGTCCCGTGTGGCGCTGGACAGCGAGCGCGACAAGCGCTGCAACGGAAACAGCAGAGGGCTGGGGAACGCCGAGCCGAACGGTACGGTGGCGGGGTCCTTGATCGAGTCCAGCACCGAAAACACCAGTTCGCTGACGTCCACTTCGGTGGATTCGTGCACCTGGGCGCTGATGGCCGGTTCGGAAAACGGGCTCGGCGCATGGGTGTTGACGAAATAGCCCGAGCGCGGCCGGGCTCGGATCAGTCCGCGTCGCTCCAGCAGGTAATAGGCCTGGAACACGGTGGACGGGCTGACGCCGTAGGTCTGGCTGGCATAACGCACCGAAGGCACACGCTGACCGGGCCCCAGCATGCCGGAGCGGATCAGTTCAGCGATGTCGTCGGCGAATTTTTCATAGCGTTTCATGGCGGGCTCAGTCTTGAGTGACACATGGTTTGCGCTTTTTAAACTGTGGGGAGCCTTGCTCCCACAAGCTCGCTCCCACAGGGCGCCCGGCATCTTAAAGCTTCAACGATTCATCGGCGCGACAAAACGGCTCTTGGCCAGGCTGTAGATGCCGGGTTCATCGCTGTCGGCCACCTTGAAGGTCATTTCCTGGGAGCCGCTGCGAGGTCGCTCGCTGAGCATCGCCACCGACACCGGCACGTCGACGATTTCCCCTGGCGCCAGGCTCAGTTGGGTCTTGCCCTGGAGGACGAAGCCGTCGCCATCCACCAGGGACAGGTGATAGTCCTGGCGTTGCTGGGTCTTGTTGATGATTTTCAGGCTGTAGATGTTCTCGATCTGGCCTGCGCTGTTTTCGCGGAACAGGCCGCGGTCCTTGCTGACATCCAGCGACACCATGGGCCGTTGCACCAACGCCAGGGCCAGCGCGCCGATCATCACCAGCAGGACGGCGGTGTAGCCTACCAGCCGGGGCCGCAGCAAGTGGGTCTTGCCACCCTGCAACTGGCGTTCCGAGGTGTATTTGATCAACCCGCGGGCGTAGCCCATCTTGTCCATGATCGAGTCGCAGGCGTCGATGCACGCCGCGCAGCCGATGCACTCCATCTGCAAGCCGTCGCGGATGTCGATGCCGGTGGGGCAGACTTGCACGCACATCTGGCAGTCGATGCAGTCCCCCAGGCCAATATTGGCCGGCTTCACCTCGCGTTTGCGCGGACCGCGGATTTCGCCGCGGGCCGTGTCGTAGGAGATGGTCAACGTGTCCTTGTCGAACATCACGCTCTGAAAGCGTGCATAGGGGCACATGTGCATGCACACCGCTTCCCGCAGCCAGCCGGCGTTGAGGTAGGTGGCAGCGGTGAAAAACAGTACCCAGAACAGGCTGACGCCGCCGATCTGCAGGGTCAGCAGCTCTTCGGCCAAGGGGCGAATCGGCGTGAAGTAGCCCACGAACGTCAGGCCGGTGAGCAGGCTGATGGCCAGCCACAGGGTGTGCTTGGCGCTGCGGCGCAACAGTTTGTTCAGGCCCCAGGGGGCTGCTTGCAGCTTGATCCGCTGGTTGCGTTCGCCTTCGGTGATTTTCTCGCACCACATGAACAGCCAGGTCCAGGAGCTCTGCGGGCAGGTGTAGCCACACCACACGCGACCGGCAAACACGGTGATCGCAAACAGGCCGAAGGCGGCGATGATCAACAGGGCCGACAGCAGGATGAAATCCTGGGGCCAGAAGGTCGCGCCAAAAATATGGAATTTGCTTTCGGAAAGGTCCCAGAGCACCGCCTGGCGGCCACCCCAGTTCAACCACACCGTGCCAAAGAACAACAGGAACAGAACCCCTGCACCGCTGATGCGCAAGGTGCGGAACAAACCGGTGAAGCTGCGGGTGTGGATCAGGTTGTCGGTGGTCCTGGCCTTGATCTTCGTTGGCGCAGGTTCGAACGTCTGTATCAACTGGACGGGGATTCTATCGCTCATGGTCGGTCGCTCATCAGCCTCTATCTGGCCGGCGCACTATGACCATGGAACTGTTTGCATAACAGACTCAGGTGTTTCGATAAAAACCGGATCAGATGCCGCGAAGCCCAGGCACTGCGACACTTTGATGCACCCAGCAAGTGCCGAACATATTACTTGTGGCGAGGGGATTCATCCCCGTTGGGGGGCGAAGCGCCCCCAAGTCATCGCACCCGGTATACCGGATTGACCCGGTCAAGGGGCTTTAGGGGGGCTTCGCAACCCAGCGGGGATGAATCCCCTCGCCACAAATTGCATCGGTTGCCTGTGGATTGGGTTCAGATCACCGAACCGCTGTCGGTGGCCTTGAGGTGCTTGCGCTTATCGGTCGCGCCGGCCACGGTCAGGGCATCCACTTCGGCTTCGGTGAGATGGACCATGTCGCCATTGATTTCCACGGCTGACATGGCCTTGTCCGGGTCAGTGATGATGACCAACTCACTGGCGGGGCGCAGCTTGGTTCCGTTGATGGTTTTGATATGGCAGGTATTGTCTTTGTCGATTTGCTCAAGCATGACGTCGCTCCTTCCTGAATGTCCTGAGTATTAGGTCCCACCCGCTGGCCAGGGTTCGTTGTGGCTGATCAGCGGTCAGGTGCACCTCTGGCTTCGCTTGCGGTCCATCGTTTATCCAACGAGAAAGAGGACGGTCCATGGAAGCCTGGTGGCATGAAGTCTGGATAACCCTGCAGGCTGAATTCGCCGATATCACCGATGCCCAGCAGATGACCCGGGTCACGGTGCGGCTGGTCATGGCCGCGCTGTTGGGCGGCATCCTGGGCTTCGAGCGCGAACACAAGGGCAAGGCTGCCGGCGTGCGAACCCACATGCTCGTGGCCCTGGGGGCGGCGCTGTTCGTATTGGTGCCGCAGATGTCCGGGTCCCAGGCCGACGCCATGAGCCGGGTGATCCAGGGCGTCGTCGCGGGCATTGGTTTTCTCGGCGCGGGCACCATCCTGAAAAACACCGACGGCGACGAAGGTCATGTCAAAGGCCTGACCACCGCCGCCGGCCTATGGATGACCGCCGCCATTGGCGTCGCCGCCGGGTTGGGGCGGGAAGCGACAGCTGTGTTGAGTACGATATTGGCGCTGGCTATTTTCAGTGTGATGCCGGTGATTGTTCGGGCATTGGAGAGAGATCCCGATTGAATGGCAACGGCGACGCAGAGGCTGCCTTTATAAATGCCTCGTCTAGCGAGCCAGCGCTAAATACCGATGTGAATTCGTGTGCCGAACGGAATTTTCTAAACTGACAATCGATGATCATATAAAAAGGATCGCAGTTCGCTGCAACTTCCTCAATGTTATGAGACGACACAACGATGGCGGTTCCCTCGTTAGCGGCTTGCTTGAGGCATTGCCACGTGTAATGGCGAAACTCCGGGTCGACACCTGCGGTGGGTTCGTCCAAGATCAACAAATCGGGCTCCAGCGCGAGAAGCGAAAGGGTGAAAAACCAACGTTTCTCACCATAACTACAGACAGCAGATTTTTTTTTCCAAATTTCTTTATAGCGTTCAATGAGTTCCGGGCACCATTTGGCTATTTTGCTTAATGCGCATTGTTGAGTGGTTTTTTTATCTGAACTCAATATCGTAGCCATCTGGAATATCTCATGCATACGCAGCACCGGTGGTGTGGTGATGATTTGAGATAAATACAACTGGGTGCTAAAGCTGTTGTTGAGATTCTGACCCTTGGCTTTCCTTATGTTGCACAAAATGTCGAAGAACGTTGTTTTTCCAGACCCATTTGGACCCAGTATTCCTGTAATTGAGTTTGGTTCGATACGCAGTGAGGCTTGCCGAAATAGTGCTTTGTCTGAAAAGCTAATGTTGAGTTGGTCGATAGTCAATGCACTCATTAATAGCGACTCCATATAGGGTTTATCCGAAGGTATTTCATCGAGCACAAAAGCGTGGCTAACAGGGTTGTAATTGAGATAGCCAGTGCCTCGATGTTTTCCAGAGGGCCGGTGCGCATGATATTTTTTGCTGTCTGTAAGGGGTTCAGATAACCAATATCGTCAATGATAGGGTTGGCGAATCCCAGGGCGATCATTGTAAATAGAATGATGGAGAACAATGTGCTTGAGTTTTGGAAGGTCAGGGGGAGTAATGTCAGCAAGAGTCCAATGGAACAAAAGATCAGGAAGCAAGCATAGAATCGCGTCGCGATGTTCAGTAGTTCGAGTCCGTAGAATTCGCCAGAGAGAACCTTGGTGAGGACATAGAAGGTGCAGCAGTAAATAATTGCGATTAATGAGTAGGACAAAAGTTGAGCTGTCAAAAAAACTATTTTTGAGTCCATGGAATAGATGAAGGAACGGACGAATCCGCTCTCTCGTCGGCCTATGATGTATAGTGAAAACCCGAATAACCCAACGCTCGATGCAATGTAAGCATAGAACCATGCACTGTCCTCCACGTAGTCAGAATTCAGCTTGCTTTGGTGGTCGCTGGTATACCGCAATAAGTAGTAGAATAAACTGGGCGATATTATTGTCCATAATATTGCGGTGGGCTCCTTGAATTGTTCTTTCAGAAATAAAATAGTTAATTTTATCGAGCGGTAGATTATATGCCGTTTCATTGCTTCGTCCTATGGGAATGGAACCATTTGTTCTGCGCGTGCTGGTAATATCTCTTGGAAGAAAGGCTCGGAGTACAGGTTCTTTAAGTTGATGTGTTGTGAGTTATTCATGTGCATAAAAAAGTCAGGTGATACAAACTTGCTGCAATACCCCAGGCCATCCTCTATCGGAATCGCCTTGAGGTATATGTAGCCGAGCGCGTTGTGTCTGGCAATGCTATTTAGAAGTGAGGTTAAAGAAAAAGGCCTCGTAGTAAAGTGTGATGGCGCTAGTTCTTGGGTTTGGACTGATATAATATCTTCATAAATTTCAAAGCGATTGCAATGGAGGAAATATCTTAAATATGAGTCATGGATGTTATCTATTTTTTGTCCTGTCGATTGGAAAAGATCAATGAATCGGTAAGTCTGCCATAGTTCCAATAGCGATTTTTCCATCGCGAGTTCCAAGGTGGGGGCGTAAGCCATTCCTGCGCAATAATGGACGTTGTGCTTTTGGCTCTGTTGTCCGTATACTGCCAAGATGCAAGTGCCTGGATATCCAGATTCGGATATGTCAATAAAGGATAATTGGCCACTCCTGGCTAGGGCTGTACGTAGCGTCTCAGCCCCGGTCCCTGCCAACGCAGCCCCTGTCGTCGGTGCGTCGATTACCTTGACGCAAATACCAGTTAACCAGAACTTTAGTAAGAACTGCCTTTCAAGGGATTCTTTTAATGAGCCTAGAATGGCATGTTCAGGGTGCCAACCAAAGGCACACCCACATGTGTCACGAAGAGGATAAATGACATTCTCTGTCTCGGTTCGCACGCTGCTTAAGGTGATGCACGCGGTGGGAATGTAACAGGAGGATAGATCTGATAGACGGAAAACTTGGCTCAAGTTGTATTGATGTGCACTCAGCGCTGATTGAGCGATATGCTGCTTTTTTGTTTGAGAAAATGCTTGGGTAAATTTTGATACTTCGGCTTCGCTCAACGAATAGCTCAAACCGCTTCTCAGGTCTGGTACTACGTCCACATAGAAATGCTGCCGCTCAAAAAATTCCCCTACAGCAGATCTGAGCGCGTGTGAGCCATTGCCTACACCCGAACCACCATTTTCCCAAGGATCGATGATCTCCACCGTAGATGGGAAAGTCAACAGATTAGCTGGCTGATATGTGAATCGCGCATCAATAAGCTGATTTTCTCTGCTGTAAATATTCATCCCTGCCTCCCTATATAGTGCACGCACATTGGAACAAAGAGTGCAGGATTAAGTTTGAGTGCCTTGCAAACCATCGTGTCGGTGTATGCCGACCAAGGACGACAACGTAAGTTCAGGGATTTGGCGCTAAGTTCTATTAGCATGTAAATTGATCCCACCTCCATGGTTGCCAGGCGGTAGCCGCGATATCGATACTTGAATAAAGCTTTTGGTAGATAGGCAGTATATATCAGCGCTAGGCTCGGATAACCAATGTCGCTACTCTCTGGCAGAATGGCCGTTCGGAGTTCGTCTACGTTCTCTGTGCCTAAAACGACTTCATATGTCTTTGATTTTGGCAAGAGGTGTAGGACTTTTTCTTTGCAGGGCCATGTTTTATCGTCTCGCGCAAGCGAGCAGATAAAAATTTCGACAGGGTATAATGCTCCACCGCTTGGGTAGCCCCGTTTGCTTTCATTGGCTTTTAGTCTCGTTAACGGCGTGACGAGTTTTTCAATGGTGCTGAAATCAATCTCGGTCTCATGAAATAGAGTTTCTGACTCATTTCTTATTAGCGCTGGGTCAATATCAGGGTGCGGGTTCATTTGAATTTCAATGCTGATGTCCGGGTAAAGCTTTAACTCATTTCCAGTTAAAGTTTCCAGTTGTTGTTCTGTGAGGAAATGGAGATTGGTTGATTGTTGGGTGGCTGGATGGATTGTATAGTTGCCTTTTGTATGAAAGGACAGCACGTCATCGTGAACAAAAGGGTCTAGAAAACGAAGGTAATAATCGTGAGGTATATGCTTCATTTTTTAGCACCCAGGCAGTCGCACAAATACCAATGCGTTGCTGAGGCTTGACTGATATGGCCATTGCTAAGGTTTATCGTTGTTGTTTGAAAAATATTATCTTGATATTTCTGGGAGGTCGTTGTCCCCGAAACGAGTCGGCTTACCCTTGCGATCGCTCCTAGTATTAATGATTCTTGGAGGAGGGTTGGTTTTGTGTTGGGTAAATTGATATTTTTGCCTTTGCAAAAATTAAGCAGCTTTGACCAGGTATTGACTGAAGGTGAGTGGGTTTCGTTGCTGATCAATTTATCGATGGTGCAGAAATGACATGGATTACCTATTTCCGGAATATATGGTTGGCTGATGTGAAAAAGGTCGGAGCTGCCATAACAAACACTTATTGCCGATTTTGGCCATTTTCTTGCGCTAGAGAAATAAAGGTTTTTTATCTCCGTATAGTTATACTTTGAACATAATATAATGATGTAGCGTTCTTCTTTGTGGGGCGTATAGAGATCCAGATCCTCTAGGCTGCAAGTGCTCAGGTGTTCGATTTCGCGCGATAGAATTTCTTCTAGGTTTGATGTTTTTTTCCAGTCGTGCGCGATCAATGTGCTCTTGAAGTAGTTGAGGTCTTTTGCTGTGTTGATATGTATGGCGGAGGTCAGGAAGTTATATGCATTTGTTGGTTCGAGATTGTTGTTTGCGAATAGTTCGTTAAGATCGCTTTTGGTAATGCACTCAACTGATTTTAGTTCTTTAAGCAGCTTCAGCATCGCTGGGGAGTCAATGCGTGCGATTCCTTTTTCCGAGACGATGGCGTTGGCATTCTCAAAATTTAGTAATTCGTAGTTGGATATGCTTAATTTCATGGCGAGTTCTCGGTCGGGCCTTTCGATGATTGATGTTATTCGAAAGGCCCGCGTTGTTATTGGTTGTTATTAGTGGTTGGCGGATTGTGTCGCTGAATTGCCCCCACAGCCCCCACTCCCTCCGCTGCCACCTTTACATCCACCACCACCGCCGCATCCGCCGCTTCCCCCGCAACCACCTGCGCTACCTGATCCTCCTACAGTCGGCGTATATGGTGTGTTGCCGAAGTCGTCTGTGAATAAAAATATTACTTCACCTAATTTCTCGGGTTTGTTGTTCGGCTTCATATTTAAATTCCTCTTTCCTTGAGTTTCCTTGAGTAAGTTTGCCGTGCAGCTTTGCCGGCGACTTAATTTTTAGCGAGGATTAGATAGGTTGGCAATCACGTTTTTTTTGAGGTGTAGGAAGCGTCTTTCACGCCCAAGAGAAAGTTCTGATGCGTTTTTTTCGCTAATAGGTGGCGTTAGTGGAGGAAGGAAGAAATGCGTAGGTGACGGGATAAAAAATCTTATGCAGGACAAATAATTACGCGGGTCATATACCTAGACGTAGATGACGATTAAATATTCTTCAGGTGGGAAGTTTCCTACTCTTGACACAGTCTATTTCTGCTTTTTATTTTCCGCTAGGCGACGAACGGTCATTTCGCTCTAGAGCAGAACGCTGACGCCCGTCACCTCTCGAACAACTACGATTGAATCAAACCCGCTCCGGCGGTGCCTCGCTCGGCGGGTCACCCAGCGGCGGTTGTGGGGCGAGCGGCGGGTCTTTCTCTGGAATAGGCTCGGGATCAGGACCGGGCGGGGGCAAGGTGGGGTCGTCGATATTCGGATCGGGTGTTTCGGCCGGGATGGGAATATTCATCGGGACGGGTCTCCGTAACGCACATGGCTTGAGTCGTGCTTATTATTGTTGACCACCCTGTAGCGGGTTTGATCCCGGATACATCGAGGGCAAATCCCGCTGAACTTTTAGCCGTCGTCCCGGTTCGGAGTTTAAGTGAGTTTTTTCAGGGACCCGTTGGGCCTTTACCGCCACAAGCGCGTCCATGGGGCGTAAAAGGAGCGATGCTCGATGACTGCTGAACACCCGTCTGACTTGGCCTACAACCCGCATTTGCCGTTGTCTCAAGCCTTGTTGTTACCGCGTATCGCGATTGAAAACACCATGCCGGTGATTGACGGCGGGCAATTTGCCGCCAAGGCCGTGGCCGGGCAGGACGTGACGGTGACCAGTAAAGTGTTCGCCGACGGTCACGACAAGCTGGCGGTGCGCATCCGCTGGCGTTCGCTGCAGGATGAGGTATGGAACAGCGAGGTCATGAGCGACCTGGGTAACAACGGTTGGCGCGGCCAGTTCAATGTGCCGGAGCAAGGTCGCTATGTCTTCTGCATCGAGGCCTGGATCGATCAGTTCGCCAGTTTCCGCTACGAACTGGAGAAAAAGTTCGGTGCCGGGGTGCCGATCAGCCTGGAGTTGCAGGAAGGACGCAACCAAGTGCAAATGGCCGTCGAGCGCAGCACAGGGGAACTGAGCGAGCAGTTGGCGGCCTTGCACCACGAGCTTTCCGGCCTGTTGCCGACGGAGCAGGTGGCGCTGTTCCTGGCACCGCGCAGTGCCGACCTGATGTCCCTGGCCGATCATCGACCTTACTTGAGCATCAGCCCCGAATACCCGTTGGATGTGGAGCGCAAACTGTCCGAGTTTGCCAGTTGGTATGAGCTGTTTCCCCGCTCGATCACCGACGATCCCCAGCGCCATGGCACGTTCAATGACGTGCATTCGCGCCTGGCGGTGATCCAGGACATGGGGTTCGACGTGCTGTACTTCCCACCGATCCACCCCATCGGTCGCAGTTTCCGCAAAGGCCCGAACAATTCCCTCACCGCCGGTCCCGACGACCCGGGCAGCCCCTATGCCATCGGCAGCGAGGAGGGCGGGCACGAGGCCATTCACCCGCAATTGGGCAGCCGCGAGGATTTCCGGCGCCTGGTGGAGGCGGCCGCGCAGCACGGCCTGGAGATTGCCCTCGACTTCGCGATCCAGTGTTCCCAGGACCACCCCTGGCTCAAGCAGCACCCGGGCTGGTTCAGCTGGCGGCCGGACGGCACGATCAAATACGCGGAAAACCCGCCGAAGAAATACCAGGACATCGTCAACGTCGATTTCTACGCGGCCGATGCGATTCCCAGCCTGTGGGTGGAACTGCGGGACATCGTGGTGGGCTGGGTCGAGGAAGGCGTGAAGATATTCCGCGTCGACAACCCTCACACCAAGCCACTGCCGTTCTGGCAATGGCTGATCGCCGATGTCCGGGCCCAATACCCCGAAGTGATGTTCCTGGCTGAAGCGTTCACCACCCCGGCCATGATGGCGCGACTGGGCAAGGTCGGTTATTCCCAGAGCTACACCTATTTCACCTGGCGCAACACCAAGGCCGAGCTGGCGACCTACTTCAGCGAGCTCAACGAATCGCCTTGGCGTGAATGCTACCGGCCGAATTTTTTCGTCAACACGCCAGACATCAACCCGGCCTTTCTCCATGAGTCGGGGCGCCCGGGCTTCTTGATCCGCGCAGCCCTGGCAACCATGGGCTCGGGTCTGTGGGGCATGTATTCGGGTTTTGAACTGTGCGAGTCGGCCCCGGTACCGGGCAAAGAGGAATACCTCGATTCGGAGAAATACGAGATTCGTCCTCGCGACTTCACCGCGCCGGGCAACATTATTGCCGAGATCGCCCAGCTCAACCGCATCCGCCGGCAGAACCCGGCGCTGCATACCCACTTGGGCCTGAAAATCTACAACGCGTGGAACGACAACATTCTCTATTTCGGCAAGCGCACCGCCGACGGCAGCAATTTCATCCTGGTGGCGGTGAGCCTTGATCCGCACAACCCGCAGGAAGCCAGTTTCGAATTGCCGCTGTGGGAGATGGGCCTGCCCGACGACGCCCAGACCCAGGGCGAGGACCTGATGAACGGACACCGCTGGACCTGGTACGGCAAGTACCAGTTCATGCGCATTGATCCGGCGTACCAGCCGTTCGGGATTTGGCGGATCAGCGTGGCGTAACGCGCACTCCCACAGGCGCTGCCTAGGAGCTGTGTAGGAGCTGTCGAGTGCAACGAGGCTGCGATCTTTCCCCAAACACTTGAATCCCAAGCGAAAGATCAAAAGATCGCAGGCTTCGCCAGCTCCTACAGGGGGTAAAGCCCTCCGCCACAAAAAGACCTCTCAAGCCTTGTATCCGCGGCTTTAATGACTTATCAGGAGTTGCAAATGGCGAAGAAACCCCGGTCTGCCACCTTCATCAAGGATCCGCTCTGGTACAAGGATGCGGTGATCTACCAGGTCCACGTTAAATCCTATTTCGACTCCAATAACGACGGGATCGGTGATTTCCCCGGCCTGATCGAGAAACTCGACTACATCGCCGACCTGGGCGTCAACACCATCTGGTTGCTGCCGTTCTATCCTTCCCCCCGGCGCGACGACGGTTATGACATCGCCGAATACCGTGGCGTCAGCCCCGACTACGGCACCATGGCCGATGCGCGGCGGTTCATTGCCGAAGCCCACAAGCGCAACCTGCGGGTGATCACCGAGCTGGTCATCAACCACACGTCGGACCAGCACCCCTGGTTCCAGCGCGCGCGCAAGGCCAAGCCAGGTTCGAAGGCGCGGGACTTCTATGTCTGGTCCGATGACGACCACAAGTACGACGGCACGCGGATCATCTTCCTCGACACCGAAAAGTCCAACTGGACCTGGGACCCGGTGGCGGGCCAGTACTTCTGGCACCGCTTCTACTCCCACCAGCCCGACCTCAACTTCGACAACCCGCAGGTCATCAAGGCCGTGTTGTCGGTGATGCGCTACTGGCTGGACATGGGCATCGACGGCCTGCGCCTGGACGCCATCCCGTACCTGATCGAGCGCGACGGCACCAACAACGAAAACCTGCCCGAGACCCATGACGTCCTGAAGCTGATCCGTGCCGAAATCGACGCCAACTATCCTGACCGCATGCTGCTGGCCGAAGCCAACCAGTGGCCGGAAGATACCCAGTTGTACTTCGGTGATGTCGATGCCCAAGGGATGAACGGTGACGAATGCCACATGGCGTTCCACTTCCCGCTGATGCCGCGCATGTACATGGCCTTGGCCCAGGAAGATCGTTTCCCGATCACCGACATCCTGCGCCAGACCCCGGAAATTCCCGCTAACTGCCAATGGGCGATTTTCCTGCGCAACCACGATGAACTGACCCTGGAGATGGTCACCGACAAGGAACGCGACTATCTGTGGAACTACTACGCGGCCGACCGTCGGGCGCGCATCAACTTGGGGATTCGCCGACGCCTGGCGCCGCTGGTGGAGCGCGACCGTCGTCGCGTGGAGTTGCTCAACAGCCTGCTGTTGTCGATGCCCGGCACACCGACGTTGTACTACGGTGATGAAATCGGCATGGGCGACAACATCTACCTGGGCGACCGCGATGGCGTGCGTACGCCGATGCAATGGTCCATCGACCGCAACGGCGGTTTCTCCCGCGCCGACCCGGCCAGCCTGGTACTGCCGCCGATCATGGACCCGCAATACGGTTACCAGTCGGTGAACGTCGAGACCCAGGCCGGCGATCCACACTCGCTGCTCAACTGGACCCGACGGATGCTGGCGGTGCGCAAGCAGTCCAAGGCCTTTGGTCGGGGCACGCTGAAAATGCTTTCGCCCAGCAACCGCCGGATCCTGGCCTACACCCGCGAATACACCGGCCCCGACGGCAAGCACGAAATCATCCTGTGCGTGGCCAACGTGTCCCGCAGCGCCCAGGCCGCCGAGTTGGACCTGTCGGTCTACGCCGGCATGGTTCCGGTGGAGATGCTCGGTGGCAACGCGTTCCCACCCATTGGCCAGTTGAACTTCCTGCTGACCCTGGCGCCGTACGGTTTCTATTGGTTCGTCCTGGCGGCGGAAAACCAGATGCCGAGCTGGCACGTGGAACCGGCCCAGAGCCTGCCGGACTTCACCACCCTGGTGCTGAAAAAACGCCTGGAAGAATTGCTCGAAGCGCCGTCGCGCACCACGCTGGAGCAAACCATCCTGCCGAACTGGTTGCAGAACCGGCGTTGGTTCGCCGGCAAGGACAGTGCGATCGAGAAGGTCGACATTGTCTATGGTGTGCGCTTCGGCGATCCGCAGCGCCCCGTGCTCCTCAGTGAAATCGATGTCACCAGTGGCGGCCAGACCCTGCGTTATCAGTTGCCGTTCGGCTTGCTCGCCGAAGACCAGGTCGGTGCGGCATTGCCGCAGCAACTGGCCTTGTCGCGGGTACGTCGGGGGCGTCAGGTGGGCTTGATCACCGATGCATTCAGCCTGGAAAGCTTCGTGCGCGCCGTGCTGCACAGCATGCAGACCGCCACGGTGCTGCCTCTTGCCGAAGGTGAGCTGCGCTTCGAACCGACCGAAGGCCTGGCTGCGTTGAACCTGGGCGACGAGCCGGAGGTACGCTACCTGTCCGCTGAACAGTCCAACAGTTCGGTGGTGGTGGGGGCAAGTCTGGTACTCAAGCTGATCCGCAAGGTGGCCTCGGGCGTGCACCCGGAACTGGAAATGAGCGCCTACCTGACCGCCGCGGGTTTCAGCAATATTTCACCGCTGCTGGGTTCGGTGGTTCGCCGCGATGCCGATGGCGAAGATGCGTTGCTGATGATCGCCCAGGGCTACCTGAGCAATCAGGGCGACGCCTGGGAATGGACCCAGAACAACCTCGAACGGGCCTTGCGCGATGAGTTGGCGGACGCCGTGTCCGAGCAGGAGCAGCATTACAACGCCTTGGGCGAACTGAAGGATTTCGCCGGCATGCTCGGCCAGCGCCTGGGGGAGATGCACCAGGTACTGGCCCAGGCCACCGACGATCCGGATTTCGCGCCGCAGCCCACCAACGCCAAGGACGCCCAGGCCATCGGCAAGGACGTGGCCGGCCAGGTGGAAAACGCCTTGCGTCTGCTCAAGCAGAGCCAGGGCCAATTGAACCCCGCGGACCAGGCCATGGTCGCACGCTTGTTGGAGCACAAGAAAACCGTCCTGGCCCATGTCCAGGCGTTGGCCGGCAAGGCCGTCGGTGGCTTGCGTATCCGCGTCCATGGCGACCTGCATCTGGGCCAAGTGTTGGTGATCAAGGGCGACGCCTACCTGATCGATTTCGAAGGTGAGCCGGCGCGGCCATTGCATGAACGACGGGGCAAGCACAGCCCGTACAAGGACGTCAGCGGCGTGTTGCGTTCCTTCGATTATGCGGCGGCCATGGCGATCCACTTGAATACCGTCGACAGCACGGCCGATGCCGATGCGGCGCGGCAACGGGTCGCCGAGCGTTATTTGAAAGAGGCCCGCCAGGCATTTGTCGAGGCATATCGGCTGGCGGCAGCTAGTCTTGCCCATGAGTGGAAGGATGCTGAAGGCGAAGACGCCGCGCTGGCGTTGTTCGGCCTGGAGAAGGCGGCCTATGAAGTGGCCTATGAAGCCGAGAATCGCCCCGCCTGGCTGCCCGTGCCGTTGCACGGTCTGGTCGGGTTGTTGAGTGGGCTACAACCCTTTTCCGACTTAGCCGGACCGATTTAGTGGAGAGAATCATGAGTGTCTCGAATAAAGAACCCCAGGGTCAGGCCAAGGAGTCCTTGCTGCCGGCCCCCCATGACATCGATGCGCTGGTGCGCGCCGAACATCACGATCCGTTTTCCATCCTGGGCCCCCATGACGACGGCGCCGGCGGCCAGTTCATTCGCGCCTACCTGCCTGGGGCGTTGAGTGTGCATGTGCTGGCCCGGGAGGGCGGCGAAGAATTGGGGGAACTGCAACCCACCGAAACCCCGGGATTGTTCGTCGGCCATTTCGATCGCGCCCAAGCGTACTTGCTGCGCACCCGTTGGGCCGGCGGCGAGCAGGTTGCCGAAGACCCGTACAGCTTCGGCCCACTGCTGGGGGAGATGGACCTCTACCTGTTCGCCGAGGGCAATCACCGCGACCTCAGTGCCTGCCTGGGTGCGCAACTGAAGACAGTTGATGGCGTCGACGGTGTTCGCTTCGCGGTCTGGGCGCCGAATGCACGACGGGTATCTGTGGTGGGGGACTTCAACGTCTGGGACGGGCGCCGGCATCCGATGCGCATTCGTTATCCATCCGGCGTGTGGGAGTTGTTCATCCCGCGGCTGGGGGCGGGGGAGGCCTACAAATATGAAATCCTCGGCGCCCACGGCATCCTGCCCCTCAAGGCCGACCCGGTGGCGCTGGCCACGCAAATGCCGCCTGACACGGCGTCGAAAGTCGCCTCGCCCTTGAAAATCGAGTGGCAGGACGACGAGTGGATGCAGAGTCGTCGCGAACGCCAGCTACCGGGCGCGCCATTGTCGATCTATGAGTTGCATGCCGGCTCCTGGCAGTGCGAAATCGACGAAGCGGGCGAGGTGGCCCGGCAATACAACTGGCACGAAATGGCCGAGCGGCTGATTCCGTATGTCAGGGATTTGGGCTTCACTCACATCGAGCTGATGCCGATCATGGAACACCCGTTCGGCGGCTCCTGGGGCTATCAGCCGCTGTCGCAATTCGCGCCAACGGCACGCTTCGGATCGCCCGACGATTTCGCCGCGTTCGTCAACGCCTGCCACCAGGCCAATATCGGCGTCATCCTCGACTGGGTGCCGGCGCATTTCCCCACCGACACCCACGGCCTGGCCCAGTTCGATGGCACCGCGCTGTACGAATACGGCAACCCGCTGGAGGGTTTCCATCAGGATTGGGACACGCTGATCTACAACCTCGGCCGCACCGAAGTGCACGGCTTCATGCTGGCTTCGGCGTTGCACTGGCTCAAGCATTTCCACGTCGATGGCCTGCGGGTGGATGCCGTGGCCTCGATGTTGTACCGCGACTATTCGCGCAAGGCCGGCGAGTGGGTGCCCAACCGTCACGGCGGTCGGGAAAACCTCGAAGCCATCGATTTCCTACGGCACCTCAACGATGTGGTGGCACTGGAAACCCCCGGTGCGCTGGTTATCGCCGAAGAGTCCACCGCGTGGCCGGGGGTCAGCCAGAGTACCCAGCAGGGCGGCCTGGGTTTTGCCTACAAGTGGAACATGGGCTGGATGCACGATTCGCTGCACTACATCCAGCAAGACCCGGTGTACCGCGCCCATCACCATAACGAACTGAGCTTCGGCCTGGTGTATGCCTGGTCCGAGCGCTTCGTGCTGCCGATTTCCCACGACGAAGTGGTTCATGGCAAACGCTCGCTGATCGACAAGATGCCCGGTGACCGCTGGCAGAAATTCGCCAACCTGAGGGCCTACCTCAGCTTCATGTGGGGCCATCCCGGCAAGAAGCTGTTGTTCATGGGGTGTGAGTTCGGCCAGTGGCGCGAGTGGAACCACGACCAGCAGTTGGATTGGTACCTGCTGCAATACCCTGAGCACCGGGGCGTGCAGAAGCTGGTGAGC
This sequence comes from Pseudomonas sp. NFACC24-1, assembly GCF_900115235.1. Taxonomy (NCBI): domain Bacteria; kingdom Pseudomonadati; phylum Pseudomonadota; class Gammaproteobacteria; order Pseudomonadales; family Pseudomonadaceae; genus Pseudomonas; species Pseudomonas sp. NFACC24-1. The sequence goes on along the minus strand of NZ_FOVS01000001.1, from coordinate 38,394 downwards.
GATTTGAACCGGCTGTACCGCGAAGAGCCGGCGCTGCACGACCAGGATGACGCGCCGCAGGGCTTCCAGTGGCTGATTGGCGACGATGCGCTCAACAGCGTCTACGCCTGGTTGCGCTGGAGCAAGGAGGGTAAGCCGGTGCTGGTGGTCGCCAACTTCACCCCGGTGCCGCGCGAGGCCTACCGGGTCGGCGTGCCGTTTGCCGGACGTTGGGTGGAATTGCTCAACAGCGACGCCGACACCTACGCCGGTTCCAACTACGGCAACGGCGGCGGCGCCTTCACCGAAGCAGTGCCCAGCCATGGCCAGGCCCTGTCGCTGGAACTGAACCTGCCGCCGTTGGCGGTGTTGATCATGCGGCCGGAGGGGTAGGGTTTACATAGAGGACAACAGTGGCGGTCATCGAATCAAAGATCACCACAGTTCCAATGTGGGAGCGGGCTTGTTCGCGAAGAGGGCCTGACAGTCAGCATCGATGTTGACCGTCAGACCGCTTTCGCGAGCAAGCCCGCTCCCACATGGATGTGCTCACCTGAAGGAATTTTGTGATTCCTTCAGCGAACCAGGCACGGCTGCTTGTTGTTGAACGTCCAGCCCGGAATCAGGAACTGCATCGCTACCGCATCGTTCCGCGCCCCCAGGCCCATGCCTTTGTACAACTCATGGGCCTTGGCCAGTTGGTCGGTGTCCAGCTCGATCCCCAACCCCGGTTTTTTCGGCACCTGTACGCAACCGCCCTGAATCTGCAAGGGCGTCTTGGTCAGTCGCTGGCCGTCCTGCCAGATCCAGTGGGTGTCGATGGCGGTGATGTCGCCGGGTGCCGCGGCGGCCACGTGGGTGAACATCGCCAGGGAAATGTCGAAGTGGTTGTTGGAGTGCGAGCCCCAGGTCAGGCCCCACTCATTGCACATCTGTGCCACCCGCACGGAACCCTGCATGGTCCAGAAGTGCGGGTCGGCCAGGGGAATGTCCACGGACTGCAAGGTGATGGCGTGCCCCATCTCGCGCCAGTCGGTGGCGATCATGTTGGTCGCAGTCTTGAGGCCCGTGGCGCGGCGGAACTCGGCCATGACCTCGCGCCCCGAATAGCCGTTCTCGGCACCGCAAGGGTCTTCGGCATAGGCCAGCACTTTGTGTTGGTCGCGGCACAAACGGATCGCTTCCTTGAGTGACCAGGCGCCGTTCGGGTCCAGGGTGATGCGGGCCTGGGGAAAACGTTCGGCCAATGCCGTGACCGCTTCGATTTCTGCGTCGCCTTGGAGCACGCCGCCCTTGAGCTTGAAGTCCTGGAAGCCATAGCGGGCCTGGGCCGCTTCGGCCAGGCGGACCACGGCGTCGGCGTCCAGGGCCTTTTCGTGGCGCACGCGGAACCAGTCGTTGTCGGCGTCCGGTTCGCTGCGATAGGCCAGGTCGGTCTGCTGGCGATCACCGACGTAAAACAGGTAGCCGAGCATCTTCACTTCGTCGCGCTGCTGGCCTTCGCCGAGCAGGGCGGCGACCGGTACGTCCAGGTGTTGGCCGAGTAGATCCAGCAACGCTGCTTCCAGGCCAGTGACCGCGTGGATGGTGATGCGCAGGTCGAAGGTCTGCAGGCCACGACCGCCGGCATCGCGGTCGGCGAAGGCGTGGCGCACCGTGTTGAGGATCTTCTGGTACGTGCCGATGGGGCTGCCGACCACCAGCGAGCGAGCGTCTTCGAGCGTCTGGCGAATGCGCTCGCCGCCGGGCACTTCGCCCACGCCGGTGTGGCCGGCGTTGTCCTTGAGAATGACGATGTTGCGGGTGAAGAACGGGCCATGGGCGCCGCTGAGGTTCAGCAGCATGCCGTCATGGCCGGCCACGGGCACGACCTGCATGCTGGTGATGATCGGGGCTTTGCTGGTTTCTGGAATGCTCATCTGTACTTATCCTTGGACAATCGCATGATCAGACGTGGCTGGCGGCCGGATCGACCGGTGTTGTTGTCACGGCTTTGGGCTTGGGCGTGTTGCGTGCGGCAAACACGATGATCGCGGCAATGATCGAGGTGGCCGCCAAGCCGTAGAGGCCACCCTGGATCGAACCGGTGTGCTCTTCCAGCAAGCCGAAGGTGGTCGGGGCGACGAACCCGCCGAGGTTGCCCACCGAGTTGATCAGGGCAATCACCCCGGCGGCGATCCGGGCGTCCAGATAAGCCTGGGGAATCGGCCAGAACAACGACGACGCCGATTTGAAACCCAGGGCCGCGAAGCAGATGGCGACGAAGGCGAAAATCGGTCCGCCGGTGGTGGACATGAACATCCCCGCCGCGGCGATCAACAGGGCGGTGGCGACCCAGGCCTGCTGGAATTTCCACTTGGCCGACAGCGAGGCGAAGGCGTACATGCCGACGATCGACAGCAACCACGGGATCGAATTGAACAGCCCGACCTGAATGTCGCTCAGTTCGCCCATTTTCTTGATGATGCTCGGCAGCCAGAACGTGGCGGCATAGATCGTCAATTGAATGAAGAAGTAGATCAGGCAAAACAGGATGATCTGGCGGTCCTTGAGCAGCTGGCCGATGGACAGCTTGATCGGCGAGGCGGCTTCCCGTGCCCGCTGTTCATCGTCGATGGTCTTGACCAGCGCATCCTGTTCTTCACGGCTCAGCCATTTGGCGTCATGGGGCTTGGAGTCCAGCCAGAACCAGACGAAGACACACAGGCAGACGGAAAACATCCCTTCGATGAAATACATCCACTGCCAACCGTGCATGCCCAGGCCGTTGATTTGCAGTAGCAGCCCCGACAGCGGGCCGGAGATCAGCGACGCAATGGCCGAACCGCTGAGGAAGATGGCGATGGCTTTGCCACGCTCGACGCCGGGCAGCCAGCGGGTGAAATAGTAGATCACCCCAGGGAAGAACCCGGCTTCGGCCACGCCCAGTAAAAAGCGCAGGATGTAGAAGTGGGTTTCGTTCTGGATGAAGGCCATGGCCGCCGCCACCAGGCCCCAGGTGAGCATGATGCGGGTCAGCCAGATGCGGGCGCCGATTCGTTGCAGCAAGATGTTGGACGGTACTTCGAACAGCGCGTAGCCGATGAAGAACAGGCCGGCACCAAAGCCATAGGCCGCAGCACCGATACCCAGGTCGTGCTCCATGTGGGCACGCACGAAGCCGATGTTCACGCGGTCGATGTAGTTGACGATAAACATGATGACGAACAGCGGCAGGATGTGGCGCTTGACCTTGGCGATAGCCGACAGCAGCACCGGATCCGCGCCGGCATTCGCCTTGAGGCTGGATGTGTTCACTGGTTTTTCTCCCACTCGTTATTTTTATGCGGGGCATCGTGCATGTGCCGATGTTGATAGACATCATACAACCTGATTTTTTTGGATGACAAGCAGTTTTTCAGCATCGTTGGATTAGGCGAATGGCGTTTTTATGCCGTATTTGTTGGGGTTATCCGGCTATTATGATTTTATCAAGCGTCTGTCCGGCTTGCGCGAAGCCGTTTTTTGAAAGAGTTATTTTTTCTGATATGGGCTGATCTTGAGTGTTGTCATACAAGTTGATGACTTGACGATGAGATTTCCGGCGCCCGCCGGTGATACGATCAGTCAGCCTGTTTTCAAGGAACCCCGGCGATGCCGCAAGACACCGACGCGCCCCTGCGCAAGCGTACCCACAACCTGGCCCATGACCTGGTGACGAAGCTGAGCCAGAGCATCTTGCTGGGGCAGTTGAAACCGGGTGAGAAGCTGCCATCGGAAGGTGCCATCGTGCAGGCCCATGGTGTCAGCCGGACGGTGGTGCGCGAGGCGATTTCCAAGTTGCAGGCTTCGGGGCTGGTAGAGACCCGCCACGGCATCGGCACCTTCGTGCTGGCGCAAACCGGCGAGCCAGGGTTGCGCTTGAATGTCGACACTGCCGCGGGAGTGCGGGCGATCCTGGAGCTGCGCCTGGGCCTGGAGACCCAGGCCGTCGCCTTGGCGGCCCAGCGCCGCAGCGAACACCAGTTGCAGCAGATGCGCCAGGCGCTGGATGACTATCAGCGGTTGTCCAACAACAACGACAGCTGTGTCGAAGCCGACCGACGTTTCCATCTGCTCATCGCCGAAGCCACGGACAACGCCTGTTTTGTCGAAATCATGCAGCACCTAGGCAGTGCGATGATTCCCAGGACCCGCGTGAACGTGGCCGAGCGCGGCCAGGCCGATCTAAGCAAGCTGGCGCAGTTGGCCAACCTTGAGCACGAGGCGATCTTCAACGCGATCAAGCGCCAGGACCCGGACGCCGCCCGCGCCGCCATGTGGTTGCACCTGACCAACAGCCGTGATCGGTTTGGCGCGGGATCCTGACGGTTCATCGTTGCCTGACTCACCGCCATCGCGAGCAAGCTCGCTCCCACAGTGGAGAGCACCTCGAAAAACTGTGGGAGCGAGCTTGCTCGCGATGGCGGCGGCACACCCAACATTTCCATGACTGACCCACCGCTTCCCGCAAGAAGGCGTGGGTATTTCCATGGCTCAGCCCGCTTTGGCCGGGCCGGTGGGGGCGTTTCCGGCCATGGGGGCGGGGGCGCTTTTCATCAGGGCATCCAACGCCTGCCGGTAGTTTTTACCCGCCAGGCTCATGCTGTTGTTATGCGTCGCCCCGGGCACCAGCAGCAGGCGCTTGGGTTCCCGGGCGGCATTGAACAGTTGCTCACTGAAGCGTGGCGGCACGTAGCGGTCGGCGGCGCCATGGACAATCAACAGCGGCATGTTGATCTCGCCGATCTTGTCGATGGAGTCGAACTTCTGCGACAGCAGCCAGCGCACCGGCAGGGATGTATTCGCCATCGAGGTGGCGACATCGCCCAGGGAGGTGAACGTGGATTCGATCACCAGGCCCCGGACCTGGGCTTTGCCATCTTTCGCCGCCTGCTGACCGAGCTGCGCAGCGAGATCCACCGCGACGGCGCCGCCCAGGGAATGACCATAGATCAATCGCAGGCTCGGGTCCGGTTGCAGCGCTTCGAGACGCTCCCAGGCGATGCGCGCGTCTTCATAGACACTCGCTTCCGATGGCAGATCTCCCTGGCTTTTGCCAAAGCCCCGGTAATCGATGGCCAGCACCGAATAGCCCAGCCCTCGCAGTTGCTGGATACGAAACAACTGGCCGGTCAAATTCCAGCGCACACCGTGCAAATACAGGATGGCCGGCGCGTTCTTGCGTTCGGCCGGCCACCACCAGCCGTGGATATTTTCCCCGGCCTTGAAGCTTTTTGGCTTGAGGTCGAACTCCTGCACGCCGCTGGGCAGCCCACTGAACCAGCTCGCCGTCCCCGGTTCGATGCGAAAGACCAGTTCACGTTCCTTATGCTGCAACACAGCACAGCCCACCGGCAGGCCGACCACCAATGCGATCATGCACAGCCAGGCCAACCAGCGGCGTTTCAGGCCAGAAAATAAGAGTGAAGACATCGACGCCATTCGCTACTGAAACCAAAGATGCCTTGTAGCAGATTCTCCGAAAACGGCGCAGGTATTTGTGACTGTCATTCGTCTGAAGCGCGCTTGTCAGCGCTGGAAAATTCCCCACGATCAAGCCTCCATGACAGGGGGGATTACGCCTTCTCAAGCTCAACCAGTTCAACCGTCCGCTCAGTCTTGCCATACCCCACCTTCGGCACCCCCGCCAGGCGCCGATGCAGCACCTGGGTCAACGAGCAGCCAGGAGCCAGGTAGGTGTCGCCGAAATCCCCATCCAGTTGCACTGGATGAACAATCACTTCCAGCAAACCATGGTCCGGTGCTGCGGCGTGCTGCAAGTCGGTTGGCGTGCAGACATAGTCGGCCGTGGCGCCGCATAAACGACGCAGGCGGCGGTTGAGTAAGGTCTTGAAGATGCGCTTGGGTATATTCAGGTTGGCTCCCAGGTTGCGCGCCAGGCGAATGGACACATCTTGCCGCGCGGCGAAGCGCGCTACCAATGCTCCGATGGGCCAGATGTTATGTACGTGCTGATGGGAGTCGAGGTGGCTTGGGCGCACTCCGTGGTCCAGGCAACGTTGCCATTGCGCCTGCAGTTCGTCCTGTATTGCGGCGAGGTCCTTCGAGCCCAGATGCAGGCAATGGCGTGACAGGCTGAAGCTGAACTGGCCGTCCGCATCGCAAAACGCCGGGCGCGACTTTATGGCCTGGCTCAGCGGCTGCCCATGGCTGAGATTGAAATGCAGCCCGATGCGTCCTTTGAGCCGGGGCAGTCGGGCCAGTACACACGCCTGTTCGAAGCCCGGCGTATTGGCCATGATGGTGGCGGAACTGATCAGCCCTGCTTCGAAGGCTCGAACGATTGTCGCGTTTTCGCTGAAGCACAGCCCGAAGTCGTCAGCGTTGATGATCACTTGGCGGGGCATGTGAGATCTCCTGTTCCTTGGGGATAGAGGGTGAATCTGTCGCCGTGGTTTTTTGGGGCGGGTGTTTGCGAAGCCAGGGTTTAAGGCTTTTCCAGAGTCGCAAGGCGAGCCCGAGGAGCAGGCCATCGGGTTGCCAGGAATAAAAACTCCAACGCCAATGTTCCAGTTGTCCGGTCATGCGTTCGTGCAATTGATGGCTGGAATTGTCGAGACTGACCCGTGACGCATCGATCCATCGCCAGTTTTCGTCCAGCCCCCAGCGAATCCACTCTTCGAGTAATACCCGGCCGCTGCCCAGGTCGGCGTGCTGCGGCAGGAATGCGAGGTTGTAGTCATACAATCGGCCTTGGTCCAGCAGGCCGAGGCGATAGCTGATGCATTCACCGTTCAGCTCCAGCATCACAACCCGTACCAGGCCTTGGGCGGCGAGGGCGGTGAAGGCATGGTTCATCCATTGCCGGCGCCTGGGGTCGGCGAAGATGCCGACACCTTCCTCGCCTTTCCAACTGGCGGCCTCGACGTCGGCCAGGGCTCGCAACAGCTGCCCCATGCTGATGGCGTCCGGTGTCACACGGCGGATTTCGGCACCGCAAGCGGCGATCCGCTTGCGCGCCCGGCGCAACTTGTAGCGTGGATCGCCAGAGATTTCCTGATGGTCGCTTTCGCTGATCAGGTGCACCGGAACCCGGCAACTGAGCCGCCGCTCCCCGGTGGAACTCAGTGCCATCCAGGCGCTCAGGACGCTTTGCTCGCCGACCGGCTCCACCACTTCATTGAGTTGCAACATCGCGTGGGGCATCTGCTGACGGATCTGCATCAGCGCCTGGCCCATGCCTTCGGCATCCAGGCGCACCAGCAGGGCGATGCGGTCAGCCAAGGGGTAACCCAAGTGATGCACCACCCGGAACCGCAGTCCGCCGATACGCTCACGTCCCGAAACCAGGGGCAGGCATAGCAACAGATTCTGGTCCTGCCAGCCCAGTAACACATGCAATTGCTGATCAGGCAACAGGGCAAATTCCGCCGCTTGCAGCCAGGCCAGGGTGTTGAACGGTGTTGCGTCGGCCACCTGGGTTCGCAGCTGTTCATAAGCTGATACAGGAAAGTCCTCCGCGCCCAGGGAGCGACACCATTGGAACCGGATGGTCATGGACGTCAGGCCGCCGCAGTGGATGGAACCGGCTTGGCCGGTTTACGAAAAGAGTCCAGGACCGAGCCGGTGTAGAACGTGTCACGGAAGAACCGCCAGCGGCCGAACAAGCAATGCATGTGGGTGATCTGGCCGCGCTCCTGATAGTCCATGCGCAGGTGCAACTTGACGGCTGGAATGTTGCTCAGCTCGAAGACGTCGACCACTTTGTTGCAACCCTGCTCGGCCATGGCTTTCCACAGATCCAGCTGCATATCCACCGATAGCTGGGTCCCCCAGTAAGCGCGGTACAGCTCACCGCCGAACTCGAAGAACTCACCCGGTTTGACCGGGAACCAGCAGCGAAAGAAATGGCGGTCGAAATAGTCCCGTGTACTGCCCCAGATGAAAGCGACGGTGTCGCCCTTGTCGTCCAGGTACATGAGCCCGGTGTGGCCTTCGGCAGCCAGTTCGCGCATGGTCTCGACGCGGTCGCCAAAGTACGTGGCGAAGGCATCGGCATTGCTGGTGGTGATGCGTTCCCGGCGCAACGGCGTATAGGGCCTGAGGTTATTGGGCGGTATCGGGCTGACCAGATCGCGCTCCATCCACACCAGTTGTTCGTGGAAGTACACGTAGTGTCTGCACAGCTGATTTAGAACAGTGCGCAGCCCTTTTTTCCGAATGCGATCACGCAATTTTTGCAGAACGTTCATGGTGCCTCCTGGCGAGGGGCGGTTTGGGGAAAGACCCCATCGCGAGCTTGCTCGCGATGGGGGGTTAGAGCGCCATGGACATCAGGCCGGCGCAGTCGATGCAAGCGGCGGGGCCGGTTTACGAAAGGCGTCCAGTGCCGAGCCGCGGTAGAACGTGTCGCGGAAAAACCGCCAGCGACCGAACAGGCGATACACGTGGGTGATCTTGCCGCGCTCCTGGAAGCCCATGCGCAGGTGCATCTTGATCGCCGGGGTGTTTTGCAAATCGCAGACATCGACCATTGTGTCGCAGCCGCTGTCCACCATGATTTTCCACATTTCCAACTGCATGTCCGCCGACATACTGGAACCCCAGTAGGCGCGGATCATCTCGCCACCGAACTGAAAGTACTCACCCGGCTTGATCGGGAAGTTGCAGCGATAGAAATGCCGGTCGAAATAGTCTCGTGTGCTGGCCCAGGCGAAACCCACGGTGTCGCCCTGCGCATCCAGGTACATCAAACCTGTGTAGCCTTCGGCTGCCAGCTCGCGCATGGTTTCGACGCGGTCGCCGAAGTGCCGGGCAAAAGCATCGGCATTGCTGACCGTGATGAACTCCAGGCGCATCGGTGGGTAGGGCTTGAGGTTATGCGGGGGGAGTGGGGTTCGCACATCGTGCTCCAGCCACACCAGTCGGGTGTGGAAAAACACGTAGCGCCTGAACAGCTGTATGAGAACGGCGCGCAGGCCTTTTTTCTGAATGCCATCACGTAATGCTTGCAGAACGCTCATGGTGCCTCCTGACGGGTGGCGGGTTGGGGGAAAGAGGGGGCGGTCCAGCTAAGGGCAAACACGGTTTCTCCTGGCAGGAGAAAACCGATCTGCCCGGCCTCGCAGTTGAACGGGGCGCTGCGGCTTTGATTGTCAGGGCCGAAATACATCAGCTCTGCTTGCGCCTGGGGGCAGGACGCGCCGTCCAGGCTGACCTGTTGCGGGCGCGTGCTTTTGTTCACGCCCAGCAAGCTGCGTCTCGTGTCGGTGGCCATGGCCAGCACGTCGACTTCGAAGGCGTCGTTATCCAGGCGTAGCACCTGGTCGAGCCAATGCTGTTGGATGAACTGCTGGGCCAGACCCACCGGCTTGAGTTCGAAGCGCTGGCTGTCCAGCACCCGCACCATGCCTTTGGGGTACTCAGGTTCGTCGGCGAGCATGAACCAGTTGAGCATGTCCAACCAGCCGTCGGCCGAGGCATTGATGACCACGGACGTCCACCACAGGGCGGCGTAGTGGGTTTCCTGGTCGTAAGGGCTCAGGCTCGAGCCGCTGGACATGTTGGTCTGGTCCAGCAGCAAGGCCTTGTTCGGCCGGCCCTTACTGTCCAGGCCCACCAGGCCGGCTGCACGGCGCACGCTGTTGCGATAGACCCGGGTCGCCAACAGATCGCGGATCATCCATTCATGCCAGGCCAGGGCGTCGATCTGGTCGCCGTAGTTGGCCAGCAAGCGCCGCGCCCAATCGATCCCGCGCCGCTCAGCGGCGTTTTCCGCCAAAGGACCATTGGTGAACCGGGAGCTGGCCGGTATGGCAATGCGCACCCCGGCACGGGCATTGGCGGGGATGGCGCGAACCTGATTGGCCATGCTCTCGAACACCTGCTGGTAGCTGGCGAAATCCGGGTAGTTGAGGTTCGGCTCATCGGCGAAACTGAGGTAGTGGATGCCTTTGCCGCCCAAGGCGCGGGTCGCCATGAGCCAGGCTTGCAAACCGTTGTTGCTGACGCGGTCGGCCCGCAGGTCGGCCTTGCGCGCGCTACCGGCCAGCAGGGTGATGTCCCGGGTGATGCCGAAGCGGTCCTGGTACAGGCGCCGAAACTGATTTTCATGGTCCGGTCTGTCTGCGGTGATGTCGACCAGGCTGTAGTAGCTGGCGGCCTGGGGCTTGATGGCTTCGATCACCGGGTAGGCCGATGGCGGAGGCATGACGTAGGGCAGGTAGACCCCCAGTTTCGGGGTTGTTCCCAGGACATCGCCATAGAGTTTCAGGTGCGCCTGCCCCGGGTCCTGGCGCAGCGGTTGCAGATGCTCTGGGTTTTGGGCGAACAGGTTCGCCGTGCCATCCAGCCAGAATGCTGCCTTGCCGTTGCCCTGCAATTGCAGGCGCCAGGTTTGCTCGACATTGGCGACGGGCAATGCCACTTGATCGAACTGCCCATAGGCCGGATACGGCTTGAGGTTCAACTGCACCTGTTTGCCATCGGCGACGCGCCGGGCTCGCAGGCTGCGCACGCCGCCGTGGAACTTGCCCGCCAGCACGGCCTGTTCGCCGGGGGCGACCTTGAAATACAACTCATCGCCGTCGTGGGTTTCGGCATTGAAATGCACCTTGGCCGGGGCGAACAGTGCCCGGGTATGGGCGTCGTGTTCGACGGTGTAGCGGCGGAAACTGTAGCCGGGAATTTCCAGGCGATAGCTGGCGGCCCCCGGCAGCAAAGGCCACTGCTGCTCGCCACGTTCCTGGGCGGCCTTGATCAGGCGTTCACCCACCAGGCGCCCTTGGCCGTTGAGCAGGTACAGGTGTTCTGTGTTGGCGTCGGCCTGCCAGGCGGGTACCCAGCGCACGGTCACTTGATCCGGGCGGTCGGTCTGCAGGTACAGGCTGCCGTCGCGGATGCCGGTCCATTGCATGGCCGCGCCATGGGCCAACAAGGCCAGGCCCCAGAGGCACAGGCCCGCGCTCACTTGCCACCCATGCCGCACGGTCCCCATCGCGAGCAAGCTCGCTCCCACAGTTGATTTGTGGTGGTCGCGGATAGTGTGTTCGGCACCAGCCTTTTGTGGGAGCGGGCTTGCTCGCGAAGAGGGCGGCACGTCCACCATTGATGCAAGCTGACCCACCGCTTTCACAAGAACAACCCCGCACCCTGTGGGAGCGAGCTTGCTCGCGATGGCGGCTTGGCGGGCAACCCTGCTCATGCCGATTTTCCCAGCAGCATCTGGCGCATCGGCAGCAAATCGCTGGGCAGGATGATCAGTGTCTGCCACAGCGCCACGCCGCTGAGGCGGCAGTACATCGCCAGCAGCGCCAGGGTTACGCCCAGGTAGGCGATTGAGGACGCGGCGGCAGCGCCGACGATGCCGTAGAGGGGAATCAGGATCAGGTTCAGCGCCAGGTTCAACAGCGCGCCCACGCCCATCAGCAGCGACACGGTGCCGGGTCGGTCCTTGCCCAGCAGATCCAGGCGCAGGATGCTCGCATAGCACAGTCCGAACAGTCCCGGCAGCAACGCCAGCAAGGCCGGATAGGCCGGTTGATAGGCGATACCGAACAAGGTGACGATCAGCCACTCGCCGATCAGCGCCATGGTCAGGCAGGCGCCAAGCATCACCGTCGCGGTCAGGCGCAAGGCCAGCGGGGTCAGGCGCTGCATGTCGCTGTCCTGTTGCAGCAGGCGTTTCATCAGTGGTGTGGTGACGGCTTCCGGCACGATCAGCAGCAGCTCGGCGGCGGCGCTGGCCATGGCGTAGTGACCCAGGGCCGTGCTGCCCAGCAGGGCACCGATGAACAGGAAGTCCGAGCGCAGCAGCACTTGCTGGAACAGCAGGTCCGGATGGCTGCGGGCGCCGTAGCGCAACAGTTCGTTCTGACGGCTGCGATCCCAGCGCAGGGTGACCACATGATCGCGGCGCAACCACACCCAACCGGCCAGCACCACCAAGCTCAGGCCCGCCAGCCAACTGATCAGCGCCGCTTCCAGCGCCGTGTCTTTCCACATCCAGAAAAGCGCGATAAACAACAGCAGGGGCGCCAGGGATTCCAGCAGGCGCAAGGCATTGAAGGCGCCCACGCCACCGGAAGCGTTGTGCAACGTCAGCAGGCCACTCTTGAGCACGGTCAGCGGCACGGCCAGCAACAGCAGCCAGGCGAGCAATCCCAGTTGCGTGGTGATGTCCAGTTCACCGCCGAACTCGCGCACCAGCGCCACCACCAGCAAGGTCAGCAGCCCGGCCAGCAGGCAACCGAATACCAGCACCTGGCTGAGTAACAAACCCATTGAACGCTGCTGCGCCGCCTGATAACCCACGGCGGAATTCAGGCCGCCGCTGGTGGCGGCGCTGATCAGGTCCGGCAGGGTGCTGAGCAAGGCAAACAGCCCCCGTTCGCTGGGGCCGAGAATCCGCGCCAGCAGCACATTGCGCAGCAGGCGCAGGCCGATCATCGCCAGGCGCGTGCCCAGGCTCAGAGCCAGGTGCTTGAGGTAATGAGCACGGCTCATGGACGTGTCCCTCGGCGAATTCGCCAGGCCAGTAATTCGGGATGATGGGCATTGCGCTGGCTGACGCCGAAGCGCGGCAGGTTCAAGGGGTCGCCGTCGTTGCGATACAGCCCCGCCTCGGTGCCCAGGGCGAAGATAAAACCGTGGGCTGCCACCTGTTGGCGCACGCGGGCATCGTGATCGCCGTTGGGGTAGCAATACACCGGCAAGGGCTGGGCGCAGCCGTTTTCCAGGGCCGTCCAACTGCGCGTCAGTTCTTCGTGCAGGCGCTGGTCGTCCAGCCCGGTCAGAATCGCGTGGCTGGCACCATGGGGGCCGAAGCGGATCAGGCCGGAATCCTCGAGCATGCGCACCTGGGACCAGTCCAGGGCCTGGGGCTGGGAACCCTGCGGGCAGGCGTCGGTGAGTTCGCTCAAGGTACGTGGATCGAGGCTCTTGAGGCTTTGCAGGTAATGCAGCAACGCCAGGCTGCGACGCTCGTCGTCGATGTCATCGAGCAGCACCGGCAACGGACGGCCGGCGTGCTGCAAGTGCTCGATCAACGAATGCCGGGCCACCTGGCCATGGCTGCCCCACAGGGTCTCGCCAATGCTTTCCCACCAGAAGTGCTGGCGGCTGCCGATGAAATCGGTGGACAGGAAAATGCTCGCCGGTACCTGGTATTGGCGCAGCAGCGGAAAGGCATTCATGGCGTTATCGCGCCAGCCATCGTCGAAGGTCAGGGCCACCCGCGGGCGATTCGGGACGCTTTCGGGGTCAGCCAGCAACAAGCTCATCAGCGGTACACACTCGAAATGCCGCAGCAGCCAGATCAGCAAATGTTCAAACGCGTCGGGCCCCACGCACAGCTCGTTGCGGTGGGGCAATTCGGCGGCGCGGTCGTTGTTCAGTACACGATGCAACATCAGGATCACGCCGGCGCCACGCAGGGGGTGGCGACCCAGGGACGTGTTCAGGTACAGCCAGCCGCCGGTGCGCTTGAAGACTTGTTTGATCGACATCGGCTCTTCTCCTTAGCGATTCTGCTCGGGGTTCCATTGGCTGTAGCGATGCCCCCGCAGGAACTGCCAGAGCCCGATACTCATGCCCGCCAGTGTCACCAGCACGAACGCCGCCAGACGAAAGGGCCGGGGCAAACGGTGGTCGGCATCCATCAAGCCGATCAGCGCCATGGTGTAGCCGAGCAACTGCGCCAGCAGGCTCAGGCGATAGAACGGATGGTCGTTCCACAGCCAGGCATTGCTCAGCAACAGGGGCAGCAGCAACACCGGCGCCAGGCGGCGGATCAACTTGTGACTGATCAGCCCGATGGCGTAGAGCCCATGCCGCAACGGGTTGAGCAGCTCCCGGCGTTGGGCCAGGCTCTGCAACCCGCCAACGGTGACTCGCTGGCGCCGGCGAAACTGCTTGTCGGCCTCGTCCACGCCCTGGTCGGTTACTCGGGCCCGTGGCACGTAGACGATGGACTTGCCGGCGGCCGGTGCGCAGGTGCTGAGGAAAAAGTCATCGTTGACCTGGGCCGGGATCGGCTGGAACAGCACCCGACGCAAAGCCAGCAGGGCACCGTCGGCCGAGACCATGCAGCCGGCGCGGCTCTCCACCCGTCGCAACCAGCCTTCGTAGTGGCGATACAGGCTGTCGCCCAGGCTCAGCCCCTTGCCCGGCACCGGGATCTCCATGTGCCCGGCACAGGCGCCGACTTCCGGATCGCCCAGGGGCGCCAGCAGGTGGCCGAGGGTATCGGTGGCCCATTGGTTGTCGGCGTCGGTGAACACCAGGATCTCGCCGCGGCTGTGGGCGACACCGGTATTGAGGGCGGCGGCCTTGCCCTGGCGCGGCAGGTCGAGCACGGTAATGCGCGGGTCGATCACTCTGCGTGCGCACACCACCGTATCGTCGGTGGAGCCGTCGCTGGCGAGGATGATTTGCAGTGAATGGGCCCGATAGTCCTGGGCCAGCAGGGTGCGCAACTTCGCTTCGATGTGCCGCGCCTCGTTGTGGGCGGCAATGACGATGCTCACGTCCATCGGATATGCCTTGCCGTAGCGCCGCAGCGGAAACAGCGGCACCAGCAGGCTCAGCATCAAGGGATAACCGAGGTAGGCGTACACCGGCAGCAGCAGGCACGACCAATAAATGAACTCAGCCACGGGCAGGTCTCCTGACGTTCCAATGACACAGGTTGAGCAGCAAGGCGGCGCCGGTCAGGTGCAGGCGCACCCCATGCAAAGCCCACAATTGCAGTGTCAGGCATGGGGCGCGCCGGCTCTGGCGCAGGCTCAGCAGCAGAGGCGGCAGCGCAGTGACCAGCAACAGCATCAGTGCCAGGTGCAACTGCCCCTGGAGTACCGCGAGCAAGGCCAGCAGGTCCAAGCACCAGGCGCCGACGGACAGGGCCGGGAAGCGCAGCAGGCGCAGGCTTGGGCCATGGCTGCGCAGCAATTGCAGATGACTGCCCTGGCGCCACAGCTCTTTGCTCATCCACTCGCGCCAACTGCCTTCGTAGCCCCAGTGCAGGGCTACGCTTTCGTTGACCAACAGCAATTGCGCGTCGGCCTGGCGCAGGCGCAGGGAAAAATCCTTGTCTTCGCCGGTACGCAGGGTTTCGTCGAAGCCGCCGACCCGTTCGAACCAACTACGACGCATCAACAGGTTGGCGCTGGGCAGCCACTGCACCCGATGCAAGAGGCGTGACCCCGGACGTTGACTGCGGCGCTGCCAGGCTTCGGCGAACCACGGTGCCTCCCGGGGCGTGTCCAGGTCCAGGCCCAGTACGTCGCCCTGGTGGCCTTCAAGCTCCAGCAACAGCTTGAGCCAGTCGGCCGGCATCTCGATGTCGGCGTCGATGAACGCCAGCCAGTCGCCGCTGGCGAGGGCGGCGCCGCGATTGCGCAGGGCGCCGATATGCACGCCCGGGACGATCAGCACCCGGGCGCCCATCTCGTTGGCGATGCGCGGGCCGTGGTCGTCGGAGCCGTTGTCCACCACGATCAACTCGCACGCCAAGCCTGCCTGGCGGGCTGCTTCCTGGGCCGCCTGCAGGGTCCGGCCGATGTGCCGGGCCTCGTTGTACATCGGGATCACAATGCTGACGCCACTCATGGGCGAGCCTCCTGTGGCGCGGCCTGTTCGGCGTCGTAGCGCAACACGCTGGTGAGGGCGAGCATGATCCACAGCAACTTGTGGTTCGGCGCGCTGAGAAACATCAGGAACAACCCCAGCGACAGGAAACTCATGCCCAGGTGAGTCAGCAGGTCCGCCTGCGCCCAGTCGCGGCGCTGCAACCAGAGCCGACGGGCGTGCAGCAGGTTGTACAGGCCAAGGCCAAGCATGCCGACAAACATCAGCCCGCCCGGCACGCCGATTTCGCTGAAGATTTCCAGGTAGGTGTTATGGGCCCGGCGATACAGGTCCCCCAGCTTGCGGTTGGCCGAGAACGCCTTGGCATAGCCGGTGGGGGCGTAGTGCAGGGGAAAGGTTCCGGGCCCTGACCCGAGTATCGGGTTCTCGCGGATCATCTGGCTGCCGACCAGGATGTACGAGGCACGGCGGCCCAGGGATTCGTCCTTGTGGGCATTGACGCCGGCGCTGAGGATGCTCAACGACTGGATGCGTGCCACGTAGCCGGCGGGCATCACAGCGACCGCCAGGGGAATCAACAGTGCCAGCCCAAGCATGGCGAAGCCCAGGTGCCGCGGACGGATGCGCGGCAGCTGCGCACGATAGTGGTACAAGCCGATCACCAGGCTGAGCAACAGCACCACCAGTCCGGAGCGCGACTCGGTCTTGGTCATGCCGCCGAGCAACAGGATGAACCCTGCGCTCCAGAACAATCGGTGCAACAGGTTCGGACTGCGCAGCACCAGCCACAAGGCCAGCGGTATGGTGAACGCAATCAACAGCGCAAAGACGTTGGGGTCTTCCAGCAGGCCGGATGCGCGGCCCTGATCCTGATATTGGGCCGAGAACATCGCGAGCACGCACGTGGTGGAGACGCTCACCGTCATCAGGCGGGCGAACAGGTCCAGGTTCAGTTCGCGACCGATCAGCAGGGTGATCACGAAGAGAATCAGCCCCACCGTCAGCTCTCGCAGGTGGGTCAGGGACAGGTCCATGTTTTCCGAGAGCAACAGGCTCAGGCCATACAGCACCATGAAGCCGATCAGAGGCTTCCAGATATTGCTGCGCAAGCGTGTCGCGGGAATCTGGTGCAGGGCCAGTTGCAGCATCAAGATCAGGATCAGCGCCAGGCCAAAGAACTTGCTGCCGGAAAACGCGCTGTCCTTGAACAGGCCTTCGAATGGCACCAGCGCGGCAATGCCCAGCAAACCCCAGCCGGGCTTGCGGTACAGCACGGCGACGCCGACCAGGCCGAGCACCGCGCCCGGGGCCAGGAACGGATAAGGGCTGGCCAGCAACGCCAGGCACACCAGGCCCAGCAGGCTGATGATCGAGAGTGGGACAATCATGAGCGAGCCTCCCGTGCCGTGCGGATGTAAAGCTGCGACCAGCGTTCGGCCAGCGTGCGCAGGTCGTAGCGATCCTGTTGGGTGCGGCGTGCGTTGTCGGCGAGGATCCGCGCCAGGGGCGGTTCGCTGAACAGCGTTTCGATCTGCGCCGCCAGGTCCGCACTGTCGGCCGGTGCCGCGAGCAGGCCGTTGTGGCGGTCCTGCAACACGTCGGGAATGCCGCCGACGCCGAATGCCACCACTGGCACGCCGGCCTGCATGGCTTCGAGCAGAATCATCGGGGTGCCTTCGGTGCGCGAGCTGATCACCAGCGCGTCGAGGCGACTCCACCAGGCATTCATGTCGGTCTGGTAGCCGGGTAATTCGATGCGCGTGGGCAGCCCGGCGTCGGTGATGCGCTTGAGCAGCGCCTGGCGTTCCGGGCCGTCGCCGAGCATCACCGCGTGCAGCGACGAATGCCGCTGGCACAGGGGGATCATGGCATCGAGGAACAGGTCCGGGCCTTTCTCGCTGCTCAGCCGGCCAACATAGCCGACCCGCCAGCGTTGCTGGTCGGTGCGGTGGGCCAGTGGCGTGCTGGCCGCTGGCAGGCCGTTGGGGATCACGTCGAGTTTCTCCGCCCGCACGCTGGCCCGGCGGTGCAGCGTGGCGATGCTCTCGGCCACGCAGACCACTCGCTTGACCGAGGCGGTGCGGCACAGTTGCAGGCTCAGCCAGGTGTAGAAACGCTGCTTGGGGCTGCGCGGCGTGAAGCCATGCTGGGTGATCACCAGCGGCAGGCGCAGCAGCGTCGCCGCCGACCAGCCGAACAACAGCCCTTTGAAGTTGTGGGTGTTGATCAGCGGTCGCTCGTCCCGGCGCTGGCGCAGGTGCTGCAACAGCTCGGCCCAACTGGCGCAGTGACGGCAATCGACCCCAGCCTGGCGAAAACGCGTGATCAACGTCGGTGGCGCCGCCAGGAACAGCACCTCGTGCTGTCCGGGCGTTGCCAGGCAATGATCGAGCAGCATCCGCTCGGCCCCATAGAAGCCACCGCTGTCGAGCAGATGAATGATCGACAGGGGGCCGCTGTGGCGGGGCGGGTCGAACGGCGCGTTCAATTTCGCACCCAATGGACAAGGCTGGGCAGGCTCCAGTTGCGGTGCGGATTGACCTGCTCGGGAGACTGTTCGTTGATCACCAGCAGCACCGGCACTTCCAACTGCCGGGTGATTTGCGCTGGGTGCTTGAAGCGGTGATCGAAGAACTCACGCACATAGACTAGGGCGATCGCCAGCAACAGGCCGCTGAACATGCCGAAGACAATGATCAGCATCGGCTTGGGAAAGGCCGCAGCGGTCGGTTCGAACGGCGGGCTCAGGACCCGGGCGTTGGACAGGTCGTTGTCCAGCGAGCGCGCGGTGCTGGCTTCGGCGAAGCGCTGGGCGTAGGTGGAGAAGGCCGCATGCAAGGCATTGATCTCGGTGTCCATTTGCCGCAGCTTGCTTTGGGTTTCCTGCAACTGATGGATGCGCTCCTTGAAGGCGGCGATGCGTTCGACTTTCTGATTGATCACCGAACTGACCACCGCCAGATCGGTGGTGCGTTCCTGGATCCGGTTGTTGACCACTTTCAGGAACTGCTGGCGCGTGCGGACGATCTGTTCCCGGGCCAGCAACATCGGTTCGCTGCTGGGCTGGAAGATCGCCAGGTCATTCATGTAGCGGCTGACCTGGCTGGTCAGTTGCTCGCCCAGTTGTTTGATCTCCCGGTCCTCGAAGGCAATGTTGTCCACGGTGGTGGTGAAGGTGAACGGGAAGGTGTAGTCGTTGAACCGGGAGCTGTTCGCTGCCGCCAGGCTGGTCTTGAGGTAATCGAGCCAGCGCTGGCTTTGCAGCAGGCGATCCTGGTACAGGTTCAGGGCCTGTTCTTCGGTGTTGATGGCGTTCAGGCGGAAGGTGATTTCTTCCTTGGGATCGGACGAGCCGATGTTTTCCAGCAACCCCAGCCGAGTGCCCTCCAGGCCGTCGAGACGGGTCTGGTATTGGGCTTTCTTCTGCTCATAGAAGGTTTGCGGCAGTTCGATCGATTGCAGGTCCTGGCGGTTGCTGAGGTAGTTTTGCAGCAGCTGTGCCACGAAGCGGGTGCCCTGGGCCGGGTCGCCGAAACTGTAGACGATGGAGATGACGTTGGAGCCCGGCAGGGTCTCGATTTTCAGGTTTTCGATGGCCTCGTCGGTCAGCGTATCGAGCACCGTGTCGCGCACCGGATCGACCTCCAGCCCCAGGCCATCGCGCAGCGGGTTGATGACGTACTCGCGCAGGGGTTGGGTGACGTACTTCTTGAGCGGCTCGCTCACCCACTTGTTGAGAATGCCCGGGCTTGGGGTGTAGTCGCCCTGGTCGCGCAGAGCACTGATGGTCTGCCGGATCAACGCCGGTGAGCGCAGGATATTGCTCTCGGTTTCCATGTCCGCCAGGGACGGCGGGATGAAGGTGGCGTTTTCCTGGTTCAGCGACGTGGTGGCGTCGCCCTGGGAGAGTTTTTTCGACTGGACGATCACCTGGGCGGTGATGTCGAAGCTCTGCTTGAGCATCAACGGCAGCACCAGGGCGATCACGGCGAAGATCAGGAATACGCGCTTCACCCACTGCTTGTTGGCGAAGAAGATCCTGAAGAACTCATGCAAATAATTTTCCTTGGGATTCATGATCAATTACCTGCTGCAGAAGTGTCGGTACTGGATCTGCTGCTGTTGTCGCCTTTGCTATCGAGGCGGTAGCCCAAGCTGACGCCAACACCCTGGAACAGCACCACGTCGGCCAATTGCCGAGCCATTTCACCGGCTTTGGCCAGGCCGGTCTTGGGTACGTACAGCATGTCTTCCGGCTGCAGGTAGGCGATCTGCGAGGCGTCACCGCTCAGGGCTTTTTCCACGTCATAGTGGCGGGCTTCGACCTGGTTGCCGTTGCGGCGCATGATCACCACCGAGTCGAGCCGGGCCTTGACGTTGGTGCCACGGGCCAGGGTCAGGGCCTCGAGGACCGAGATCGGCCGGCGGATCGGGTAGGAACCAGGCTGCGCCACTTCGCCGAGGACATAGATCTCGTTGCCGGCGGTGGACTTGAGCAGTACGTCGACGGTCATGTGGCCTGGCAACTGGGCATAGCGCTCGTTGAGGAAGGTTTCCAGTTGGGTCACGGTCATGCCTTGAAGTGGCACGGAACCGATTTCCGGGAAGCTTGCGTAACCATCCCGGCCCACGATGATCTCCCGGCTCATGCCGGTGGCCGGGTGGGTCAAGGTGTTCCTGAGGTTCGTCTCGCTGGACAGCGGGCTGGTCACCAGCACCGTCAACTGATTGCGGTTGGGCTGGAACAAACTTTTCTGGTCATAGGCACGCTGGACCGCCAGGCGGGCTTCGTCGGTGGTCAGGCCGGCGACTTTCACCGAGGTGTTGGCCCCTGGCAGTTCGATGCTGCCGTCGGGCATCACCTGTTGCGTGCCGTTGAGCTGGCTGGCGGCGGTGAAGTTCAGCGCCACCTGGTCGCCCGCCTGCACCCGATAGGCCTGGGGCCCGGTGGTGCTGATGTGAAAGATCACATCCAGCACATCCTGGGGCCGCAGGGTCTGTTCGACCTTGGGCATGTCGGTGGCCTGGGCATTGGCCGGTGCGGCCGTGAGGATCTGCACCGGCATCGAGCGGGTATCGCTGGTGCTGGAGCAACCGGCAAGCGGCAGCAACAGCAGGACAAGCATTCTGGCGTTCATCTCGTCATCCTTTTGCAGGCTTACAGGTTGTTGTAGAGCCACTTGGGCATGTAGTACTTGCGTCGGTTGAACACGCTGCCGACCACTTTCGCGCCCGCTTGGGACAGGCGCTGGCGGGCGGCCTGGGCCACTTCCCAGCGGGTGTCTTCACCGCGCACCACCAGCACCACGCCATCGACCTGGGTGCTGAGCACCAGCGTGTCGCTGGCCGAATACACCGCGTCGGCGTCGATCACCACAAAGCGGTACTGCGCCGCCAGTTGCTTGAACAGCGGGCGCAGGCGCTCGGGGCTCAGGCGTTCGGCATTGCGACCCAGGCGACCGTGGGGCAGCACGTCGAAGGGCAGGCTGGACGCCTGCACCACGCAGTCCTGCAACAGGGGCGGGGCGAGGCTGTTGAACAACAGGTCGGTGAAGCCGCGCTCCTTGTGCAACGCCAGTTGCTGGCTGAGGTTGCGCGGTGACTGGCTGGCATCCACCAGCAAGACGCGACCGTTGCTCATCTGCGCCAGCTGAGCGGCCAGTGCCATGGCGCTGGTGCTGGTACCGGTGCCGGTGTTGGCGGACGTCAAGAGCAGGGTCCGCAGGGAAGGGTCGAGCACGGTCGAGGTCAGGTTGGTCTCGCTCGGGCTTGCGATAGTCAGGATATTCGTTGAGCCGTCCATTTAACTCGCTCCGTGGCCGCTGAAAACTTTGAAGGGGGTAAGCATCAGGATCTTCAAGTCCAGCCACAGGCTTTGTTCAGCGATATAGCTGAGGTCCAATTCCACGCGCTGGTCGAAGTCGATATTGCTGCGTCCGGAGATCTGCCACAGGCCGGTCATGCCGGGGTAGATGCTCAGGCGCACAAGATGGTTGTCCTTGTAGCGATAGGCGTTGAACGAGGTCGGCCGCGGGCCCACCAGGCGCATGTCGCCGGTCACTACGTTGATCAGGTTCGGCAGTTCGTCGAGGCTGCTGCGACGCAGGAACCGGCCGATGGGCGTGATGCGCGGGTCGTTGTCGATCTTGAAGTCGATGGCATCGGCGCCGTGTTTGTTGAGGTGGCGCAGCGACTCCTTGAGGGCTTCGGCGTCGGCGACCATGGTGCGGAACTTGTACATGCCGAACACCCGACCGCGATAGCCGGTGCGTTTCTGTATGAACAGCACCGGGCCAGGGCTGGAAAACTTGACCAGCAGTGCCAGGCCCAGCAACAGCGGGCAGAACACCACCAGGATCGCCAGTGCGCCGAGGCCGGCCACCACCCGATTGGTGCGCGAGACTGTCCAGGGCCGGCCGCCGTCGCGACCGGTCAACCAACCACGACCCTGGCGATGGATGGCCGCGTCCAGGCGCCTGCGGTGGTCGGGATCGACACGCTTATCGCGTCCGGGGGCATTGATCGTAATGATTTGTTCATGTCGGGTCATAGACTCCTCCGCTGAGATTGGGCCGCAAGCGGCGCGTGGGCAGGCACTAGGTAATACTCGAGGAACCACTGGATGAAGCGGCCCAGGCCGTCGTCCAGTTCGATGCCCGGCTTGAAGCCGGTGGCCCGCGCCAGGTCGCTGGCGTCGGCGCAGGTGTTGAGCACATCGCCCGCTTGCAGGGGCAGCAGTTCGACGCGGGCGGTGCGTCCCAGGTGTTTTTCCAGCAGCGCGACATAGGTGCGCAGCGCCACCGGGTGCTGCCCGCCGATGTTGTAGATCCGCCAGGGCGCGCGGCTGGTGGCCGGGCCCGGTTGTTCGTGATCCAGCAATGGCGTGACCTGGGGCGCATGTTCGATCAGGCGGGCAATGCTTTCGACGATGTCGTCGATGTAGGTGAAATCGCGCTGGTGCTCGCCGTGGTTGAACAGCTGCAGCACACGGTCTTCGGTGATGGCGCGGGCAAACTGGATCGGCGACATGTCCGGCCGGCCCCAAGGACCGTAAACCGTAAAGAACCGCAAGCCGGTGCAGGGAATACCGAACAGGTGGCTGTAGCTGTGGGCCATCAGTTCATTGGATTTTTTGCTGGCCGCGTACAGCGACAGCGGATGATCGACGTTGTCTTGCACCGAATAAGGCGTGCGCGGGTTGGCGCCGTATACCGAGCTCGAGGAGGCGTAGATCAGGTGCTTGACCGGATACCGGCGGCAGCTTTCCAGGATGTTCAGGAAGCCGGTGATGTTGCTGTCGACATAGGCCTGCGGGTTTTCCAGGGAGTAGCGCACGCCGGCTTGGGCCGCAAGGTGAATCACCACGTCCGGGCGCCGGGCCTGGAACAATTCGTCGATGGCCGATGCGTCGGCCAGGTCGAGCCGCGCCAAGGGGAAGGTGCCGACCTGGTCGTTCACCCAGGCCACGCGGTCGTGCTTGAGCTGCGGGTCGTAGTAGTCGTTGAAATTGTCCAGCCCGCACACCCGATGGCCGTCGCGCAGCAGCCGCAACGTGACATGGGCGCCGATGAAACCGGCTGCGCCGGTGACCAGGATGTTCACGCTTGTGGCCCTGGTGCCGGGGTGCCGGGCACGGTGTGGCGCAGCCCGATACCGCGATACAGCAGCCCGGCGGCGGCCAGGTGTTCGGGGTTGTACAGGTTGCGCCCATCGATGATCACCCGGGCGCGCAACTTGCTGGCCAGCAGGTCGAAATCCACTACGCGAAAGTTCTTCCACTCGGTGCAGATCACCAGGGCGTCGGCGTCTTCCAGGGTGTCATCGCGGGTTGCACAGAGGTTCAGATCCTTGCGATAGCCGTAGAGGCGGCGGCATTCGGACATGGCTTCCGGGTCATAGGCCTGGACCCGGGCACCTTCGCGCCACAGCGCTTCCATCAGGTAGCGGCTGGGGGCTTCGCGCATGTCATCGGTGTTGGGCTTGAACGCCAGGCCCCAGATGGCAATCGACTTGCCGGCCAGGCCATCCGGGAATTGCTTCGCCAGTTTCTCGAAGAGGATGTGCCGCTGGCTGTCGTTGACATCGGTGACGCTGCGCAGCAGGCGCAGCGGCATGCCGCTTTGTTCGGCGGTGTGCAGCAGGGCCCGCAGGTCCTTGGGAAAGCACGAGCCGCCGAAACCGCAGCCGGGGTAGATGAAGTGATAACCGATGCGCGGGTCCGAGCCGATGCCCTTGCGCACCGCTTCTATGTCGGCACCCAGCCGTTCGGTGAGGTTGGCCAGTTCGTTCATGAAGCTGATGCGGGTGGCGAGCATGGCATTGGCGGCGTACTTGGTCAGTTCGGCGCTGCGGTTGTCCATGAACATCAGTTTTTCGTGGTTGCGGCAAAAGGGCGCGTAGAGCTCCGTCATCTGGTCGCGGGCCAGCGGGTCGGCGGTGCCTACGATGATCCGGTCCGGGCGCATGCAATCGGCCAGGGCGCTGCCTTCCTTGAGAAATTCGGGGTTGGACACCACGCGCACGTTCAGCTGTTTCAAGCCACGCCGGGCCAACGTCTGGCGGGCGCACTCGGCCACCTTGTCGGCGGTGCCCACCGGCACCGTGGACTTGATGACCAGGGTGCGGTCGCTGTCCATGAAGTCGGCGATCTGCCGGGTGACGGCCAGCACATGGCTCAGGTCAGCCGAGCCGTCTTCATCGGCGGGGGTGCCGACGGCGATGAAAATCAGCTCGCCGTGATTGACCGCGTCGCTGGCCTGGGAACTGAACGACAGGCGTCCGGCCTTGATGTTGTCTTCGAGCAGATTGGACAGCCCCGGCTCGCTGATGGTGGGTACGGCCTGTTGCAGTTGCCGGATCTTGTTCGGGTCGATGTCGATGCACAAAACGCGGTGTCCGACGTCGGCCATTGCGGCCGCCTGGATCAACCCGACATACCCCGTACCAAATACGCTCACGTCCATTTTTGGCGCGCCTCGCAGACCGAATGATGTAACTCGGATGAAACTGTTTAGAGGGGTATAGCGCAGCTTCAGAAAAGCGTGTCAGCAAAATGACAGTTGTCAGTGTTGGCAATTCAAGTGAAATCGGGCCTTTTGATATCAAGTCATTGACTGATCTAGCAAAGTGGCTGTTTTACTGGGCGTAGCAGGCATTTGACAAAGCGATAAACGGTCGTTATCCATAGATTTTTATATTTTGTTACCTGCTTTCGTGTCGTTTTTGGGGCAACTTTTTTTTGACGCGTGGTCGAGGGAGAGGTTTCTTGCGCTTTGAAAATCGGCTGCTAACGTGCAGGAACGAAGTGCTTTTGACACTGCGATCCGGTCGAGGAAAACATGGCCCGCTACCTCAAGGAATTGCTGCTGTTTTTGTACCTGCTCAAGGGGTACGCCTATTACCTCGACCGTCTCGATGCGTTGGGCCTGGGCTTGGCAACCTTGCTGTTCGGCGCCATGTTCGTGCTGTTGGTGGTGGCGCTGTGGATGTGCGCCTACATACGCCAGACGATGGTCAGGCATGTGTTTGCCTTGGCGCTGTTCGTTTCAGCGGTTTTTTTCGAGGTGTACACCCAGGTCACGGACAGTTACCTGACCTACAGCCAGTTCGTCTCGCTGGTGTATTCGGGAGGGTTCATCCAGGAAGCGGCCTATCAGTATCGCCAGGTGATCATCAACGCGGCGATCGGCGGCTTGTTGCTGTTGTTCGGCATCGCCCTCAAGCCTCGGCGAGCGCTGCGAGTGCCCGGTTATCTGCCGGTGCTCGCGCCCGTACTGGGCGTGGTGTTGCTCAGTGGCGTGCTGTTCGTGCGGGCGGGCGAGGGCGCGCGCGGCCTGCCGGTGATGTACACGCCGTTGGCCTATTTGAATCTCTTCGCCTACGAGTCCTTGCACAACACCATCGGCCCCCGGGAACCGGTCACCCTGGCGCGGCGATCGTCTTTGATCGAGCAGGACATCGTGCTGATCATCGATGAAAGCATTGGCGGCAATTACCTCGATATCAACACGCCGTCTGGCGTGCACAGCGGCCTGAAGACACCGCCCGTGGGCGTGGATATTTTCAATTTCGGCTACGCGGCTTCCATCGCCAATTGCAGCGCCGACACCAATGTCACCTTGCGCTACGGCGGTACTCGCGCCGACTACATGCGCATCAACAGCACCCGGCCGTCGATCTGGCAGTACGCCAAGCAGGCCGGCTTGCGCACCGTCTACATCGATGCCCAGCGCACTGGCGGCAATCTGCAGAACCTGATGACCGACCTGGAAAAACAGGACATCGACGAATTCGTCCAATTCGACCAGGCCAGCGTGCGTGACCGCGACATGGCGGCGGCGGCGAAGTTGATCGAGCTGTTGGGCGACCACCAGGCCGAACTGGTGGTGATCAACAAGGTGGGGGCGCATTTTCCAGTGCACGACAAATACCCCGACAACTTCATGAACTACCGCCCGGCCTTGCCGCGCGGGCAGTTCCAGGAAGTGGCCGACACCGGCAGGCGCGACGGTTTCAATGGCCAGCAAGATGACTGGCTGCTGTACCGCAACGCCTACCAGAACACCTTGCTGTGGAATGTCGGCGAGTTCTTCAAGCGAATCTTCCAGCAGGCCGATTTGAGCCATGCCGTGTTGATCTATACCTCCGACCACGGCCAGGATCTGCACGAGCGCGGCAATCCCGGGCTTAACACCCATTGCGGCGGCGACCCGGTGGCCGAAGAAGGCTTGGTGCCGTTGGTGGTGATCCAGGGCAGCCAATTGCAGACCCTCGATTGGCGCAGCGCCTGGGCCCGGAACAAGGACCGCTCCAGCCACTACAACATCTTCCCGACGCTGTTGCAGTTGATGGGCTACGACCCGGTCGGGGTCGAATCGGCCTATGGAAAATCCCTGAACCAGCCGACCGATGACGACTTCACCTTCAACTACCGCTTCAACGCGCGGCTGGGGGCGAAACCGGCGTGGAAACATATCGACCTGGACAACATCGTGACACCGCATTCCGGCCAGGTTGAAATGGCGGTGGGACATTGACTCTATAGGCTGAGCTCCTTGGGAGTGGGGCATGCTCGTATGAGGCCGGCACATCCAACATCTTCATTGACTATGACGCCGCCTTCGCGAGCAAGCTCGCTCGCGATGAGGCCTGCCCATCCACATCACCGCCAGCTGATACACCGCCTTCGCGAGTTCTCCCCTGGGCCGGCATTGCGGCTAATTCCGCTATCCTGAGCCACACGTTCATTCATCGAGCCTGTTCATGCTTGAAGTCCGCAATGTCTTTAAAAGCTACCTCACGCCCCAAGGCCCGTTACCGGTGCTGCAGGGCGTCGACCTGACCCTGATGCCCGGCAGCAGCCTGGCGCTGATGGGGGAGTCCGGCAGTGGCAAGAGCACCTTGCTGCACCTGGTCGCCGGGCTGGACAAGGTGGATCGCGGCAGCATCCGCAGTGGTGAATATCGGCTCGACGGCATGAGCGAAAGCCAGCTGGCGAACTGGCGACGCACGGAAATCGGCCTGGTGTTCCAGCAGTTCAACCTCATCAGCAGCTTGTCGGTGGAAGACAACCTGGCGTTCCAGGCGCGCCTGTGCGGCCGTCATGACGCGGCCTGGCAAGCCCATCTGGTGCAGCGGCTCGGGCTTGCAGCGTTGCTGCGACGTTACCCTGAACAGCTTTCCGGCGGCCAGCAGCAACGGGTGGCGCTGGGGCGGGCGCTGGCCTCGCGCCCGCCCTTGTTGCTGGCCGACGAACCCACCGGCAGCCTCGATGAAGCCACCAGCGACGAAGTGCTGCAACTGTTGCTGGAACTGCTGGAGGGCAGCCCCACCAGTCTGCTGATGGTGACCCACAGTCCACGAGTGGCTGCTCGCCTGGCCCAACGCGTGGTGTTGCACGGCGGACGGTTGGCGCAGGTGGCCCAGGGGTGATGATTTTTCGCCAGACCCTCAAGGCCCTGCTCAGCCATTGGCGCCAACACCCGGTGCAATTCTTCAGCGTGCTGACCGGCCTCTGGCTCGCCACCAGCCTGCTCACCGGCGTGCAAGCGCTGAACAGTCAGGCCCGGGACAGCTACGCCCGGGCCAGCCAATTGATCGGCGGCGAACCCCAGGCCAGCCTCAATGCCCCCGGTGGCGGCACCTTCCCTCAGCAATGGTTTATCGATTTGCGGCGCCAGGGCTGGCCGGTGTCGCCGGTGTTGCAGGCTCGGGTGCTGCTCAAGGGGCACGAGGATCAGCGCCTGCAACTGATGGGCATCGAGCCGGTGTCGCTACCGCCCGGTGCGGCACTGGCGGGGCAAGCGCGGGACATGAGCGAGGTGGTCGAGTTTTTTACCGGCCCCGGTCGCACGTGGGTCGCCCCGCAGACCTTGCAGGCCTTGGGGCTGGACGAGGGCGACCGGCCTCGTACAGTCGATGGGCAACCGCTGCCGCCGCTGCATGTCCAAGTGGACATGGCGCCGGGCGTGCTGTTGATGGACATCGGTTTTGCCCAGGCCGTACTCGGGTTGCCGGACCAGCTATCGCGGCTGTTGTTGCCCGCCACATTCAGCGCCGCGTTGCCGGAGGCCTTCCGTGATCGGCTGCAATTGACGCGTGCCGATGAAGAAAACAACCTGTCGCGCCTGACCGAAAGTTTTCACTTGAACCTCGACGCCTTGGGGTTTTTATCGTTCGTGGTGGGGCTGTTCATCGTTCACGCCGCCATCGGCCTGGCCCTCGAGCAGCGTCGTAGCCTGCTGCGAACCCTGCGGGCCTGTGGCGTCAGTGCGCGGGTGCTGGTCACCAGTCTGGCGATTGAGCTGGGTGTGCTGGCCTTGCTGGGCGGGATCGCCGGGGTACTCAGCGGCTACTGGCTGGCGGGCCTGTTGTTGCCGGATGTCGCGGCGAGCCTGCGGGGTTTGTACGGCGCCGAAGTGGCCGGGTATTTGAATCTCAGCCTGGGGTGGTGGCTCAGCGGTGTCGGCCTGAGCCTGCTCGGCGCGTTGCTGGCCGGAGCCGACAGCCTGTTGCGGGCGGCGCGTTTGCCCTTGCTGGCGTTGGCCAATTCCCAGGCCTGGCATCAGGCCCATGGGCGCTGGCTGCAACGCCAGGGTTGGGTGGCGACAGGGGCGGCGTTGATTGCCGCTTCGGCGTTGGTCTGGGGCGATAGCCTGGCCAGCGGTTTTGTCCTGATGACCGCCTTGTTGCTGGGTGCGGCGCTGGCCTTGCCGGTGTTGCTCAGCAGTGCGCTGAAGCAGCTACTGCGCCGCAACCGCTCGGTGCTCGGGCAATGGTTTCTCGCCGATTGCCGCCAGCAATTGCCGACGCTGAGCCTGGCGCTGATGGCTTTGCTGCTGGCATTGGCGGCGAATATCGGTGCCGGCAGCATGACCGCCGGTTTCCGCCAGACCTTCAGTAACTGGCTCGAACAACGGCTGACCGCCGAGTTGTACATCAACCCGCAAACCCCGGCCCAGGCGGTAGAGTTGCACGCCTGGCTCAAGCAGCAACCGGCGATCACTGCCGTCGTGCCCATCTGGCAGGTATCGATCCCGCTGCAAGGCTGGCCGACGGATATCTACGGCATCATCGATCATCCCCACTATCGCCAGCATTGGCCGCTGTTGGAGTCGGCCGGTGACGAGCCTTGGGGGCAACTCATCCACGCCGACACGCTGATGCTCAGCGAACAGCTGGCCCGGCGCCTCAAGGCGAGGATTGGCGACCCGTTGACCATCCCGACACCCACCGGGCCGTGGACGTCGCGGGTCGTCGGGATCTATGCCGACTATGGCAACCCCAAGGGGCATGTGCTGGTCAATGCCGATCATTTGCTGGCGCACTGGCCGAACCTGACGCCGAATCGCTTTAACCTGCGTATCGAGCCGTCCGCGATGGCTTCGATGCTGACGGCGTTGCAGAGCCGGTTCAGCCTGGACGACAGCCGCATCGTCGATCAGGCCCGGCTCAAGGGCTGGTCGACCCAGGTGTTCGAGCGCACCTTCGCCGCCACCGCCGCCCTTAACAGCCTGACCCTGGCGGTGGCGGGGGTGGCGTTGTTCATCAGCCTGCTGACCCAGAGCCAGAGTCGTCTCGGTCAGTTGGCGCCGCTGTGGGCACTGGGAGTGACGCGTCGGCAATTGATGTTGCTCAACCTCGGCCAGACCTGGTTGCTGGCGCTGCTGACCCTGGTCCTGGCCTTGCCGCTGGGCATTGCCCTGGCCTGGTGCCTGGACGCGGTGATCAATGTGCAGGCCTTCGGCTGGCGCCTGCCATTGCGGGTGTTCCCGTTGCAATTGGTGCAGTTGCTGGCCCTGGCGATGCTCGCCACGCTCCTGGCATCGGCCTGGCCGCTGTATGCGTTGTACCGCACGCAGCCGGCGGATCTGCTGAGGACCTTTGCCCATGAAGATTAAAATTGGCGTGTTGCTGCTGGCGCTGCTCAGCGGTTGTGATGACTCAGAGCCGCCTCAAAAGGGCTTTGCCGGCCTCGGCGACCAGGCCGTCGCGTTCACGCCTGTCGTGCCTGGGCGGGCGTTCAGTTTTCCGGCCGACCACGGCATTCATGACGGTTTCCGTATCGAGTGGTGGTACGTCACTGCCAACCTCAAGGATGCCCAGGGCCGGGATTTCGGTGTGCAATGGACGTTGTTTCGCAACGCCTTGGATGCCGCACCCCAGGCCAGCGGCTGGCGCAACCAGACGATCTGGCTCGGCCACGCGGCGGTCACTTCCGCCACCGTGCACCATGCCGCCGAGCGTTATGCCCGAGGCGGAGTGGGGCAGGCTGGGGTGCAGGCGGTGCCTTTCGATGCCTGGATCGACGACTGGCAATTCACCAGCCAGGCTGCTGCAGCCGAGCCGTTGGCGGACATGCAATTGAAGGCGCGCGACCGCCGCTTCAGCTATGCGTTGCGCCTGACGTCGAGCCGCCCGTTGGTGTTGCAGGGCGATCAAGGCTTCAGCCAGAAATCCGAACAGGGGCAGGCGTCCTACTATTACAGCCAGCCGTTTTTCCAGGCCAGCGGTGAATTGGAAATCGACGGTCAGCGTTACACGGTCAGCGGCCCGGCCTGGCTCGACCGCGAATGGAGCAGCCAGCCCTTGAGCGCCAACCAGACCGGCTGGGACTGGTTCTCCCTGCACCTGGACAATGGCGAACACCTGATGCTCTATCGCATGCGCCACAAGGACGGCGCGCCGTACCTCACGGGCACCTGGATCGATGCCCAGGGCCGGACGCAAACCCTGCACGCCGCACAGATCAGTCTCGTGCCTCTGGACACCACCCAGGTCGCCGGACGCTCGATGCCGGTACGCTGGGCCATCAAGATCCCCGGCAAACAACTCGATGTGACCCTTCAGGCACTCAACCCCAAGGCCTGGATGGACCTGCGCATTCCCTACTGGGAAGGCCCGGTACGACTCAGTGGCAACCAGGGCGGCACGGGTTACCTGGAAATGACCGGCTACTGAGAATCGTCGGAACTCCCTGGGAACGTCGACCCTCATAACTGATGAATGTCTCGCAGGAGCCCGCCATGAGCGATGACCTCAAACTTCCGTCGCTGGCCGACTGGCAGCAGTTGTTCGACGACAAGGCCTATTGGCAGCAGTCCCCCGATGCCCACTTCACCGAGCTGATGCGGGTGGCCAATGACCTGTTCGGCCGGGGCACCATCGACCTGGCGCGCTGGCAGGATTTGAAGAACCAGGCCGAGCAACTGCACCAGCGCTCTCCCGATGCCAATGTCGCTGAAGAAGTCGCCGACCCCGATGCCTGAATCCCGATATCCAAGGAGTTCGCCATGAAGCCCAACCCCGATCGAACCCCGTCCAACCCGGACGCGCCAGCATTGCCCGGTGAAGTGGAACGCGATAACGATGCCTTGCGACCCAATGACCCGGCCAAGCGTAAACAGCAACAGGGTGACCCTGAAGCGGGGGACACCGATGCGCAGAAAACCGGGCGGCGTGGCTGAAGTACGTCACGCCGGCTGGTCTTAAAAAGAGTTTTGTAATGCCAATTATTTTTCTGTACGGATGGCTTTTACATCTGTGCATGTTTTGTATAACTGTTTGTACAGTTATGCGTGTAGGAGCTGTGTAGGAGCTCCTACGCAGCGCCTACACAACCGGCATAGTTTCAATAATAAACAATTATTTAAACAGCCTCGCGGACATACTCTGAAAGTTCCATTATTATTGTGCCTGTTCGCCCAGTGTCAGGCTCTTTACCAGTGCATGGATTGCCGAGGCCGTCGCACTGGGCGAACACCTCTCGGTGTCAAGCAATCACTCATCATTTCAATGCGCATCGGCCAGTAGAACTGGCCGGTGCATGACGTTGCTTTCGAATTAACCGGAGGTCGGTGCACGCCAGTCATCGGTACCCACGGTGCCGCAGGCGATGTGCTCCCACCTGATCTTGCGAAACGAGAAATGTACATCTTGCAGGTGAGTGAAATGCGAATTCGCCGGGTCTTGGCAGTTATGCATGTAGTCCTTGATCTCGACGATGATCGCGTCCTCCAGTGTGGTGGTGTAGTAGTGCTGTTGGATTCCGGCGGCCGAAGTGCGGTACCACTTGATTTCAACTATGACCAGTAGTTCGGTATCGGTCATCGCTCCCAGCAACAACGGCGAGGCCTTGTCGAACACTTTGGTGATGACCATGGGGCTGTGTATGCGCTGGCCGGTTGGCTGACCAGACTGAGGGTCGCGCGGGATGGATACGTTGTGTTGGAAGCCCTGCACCATGATCTGGTCTGTGTGACCTTCCTGATAGGTATTGCCCACCGAGTCGGCGGTAAACGCGCCGGCAGTAATCAGACCTTGTTTGGTGCCTACGATGGACATATATGCGGGGGTAGCCAAGGGATGCTCTCCTTCCTGGATAACGATAGGGCCTGGGACGGAAATCGCCCCGAGGTGGCCTGACGGTTATCAAGTGCTATGCCAGATTCAAAAAAACTATAAATATCAATAAGTTGATTTTAGCTAAGGCGGCTATTCCCTTCAGTTGGGCAACAAAGCGCACAAACGCTTGCCCGATGCATTGCAGATATTAACGGCCCACCCGGACGTCGCTCTACCCGGGCAGAATCACCGAGGAAGCGCGCTGCGCTGCGCGCCTGTCAGGCAACTTCTTGCCGTTTTATCCTTCGGCTTATGCCTACACGCCCAACGCAGCCCTGCACTCATCGATGGAGCGCTGTTGCGTCTGGGCGTACAGCCCCAGCTCATCGATGGTCGCTCGCCCCAGCGCCGCTTCGAAGGCCTGGCGATTGGACTGCCCGGCGTAATGGCTCTGGGCGGCATCGCCGAGGTTCGACTGGAAGATGCCAGCGGCGCTGACCGGCAGGAAGTCTTCGTACACCAAAGGCTCGGCGCGCAGGTATTGCTGTTCGAGCAAGTGTTCCAGGGACGCTGCTGGCTCGAGGGTGCCCTTGGCGGCGAGGCCCTTGGGCGTCGGGAAGTAACGGAAATACGCCAATGCCTGCTGGCGCAACTCATCGTGATTGTCCGGGAATGCGACAAAGTGTTCGGCCATCAACGCGTTGTAGCGTTCGGCGTTGGCTTCGTTGGGAAACGCCCCCAACGCATCGCGTGCGGCATTCAGCAATTGGTCGTAGAGCGCGCGGCCCTTGGGCGTGAGCGCCGCGCCGCGTTGTTCGATTTCGCCGAAGCGGGCGCTGTGACTGCCTTGGGCCTGTGGCTGGTCGGTGAAGGCGACGGGTTCGTCGAGTGCCTTGAAACTGGTCTGGCGCAGCAGGATCGGGCATTGGCGACGGGGTGGGCCTTCGATCACGGCCTTGGGAGTAATGCCATGCACGGGCATCCGCGCCTGGACGATGTCGATGTCCAGGGTGCGCGGCGTCAGGTGATTGATGTGTGGGCCCTTGAACGCCACCACGTCGGCGATCAGGCGATGCTGGGCGCTCAGTTGCCGGTACTGTTCGGCGGTGACGGTGGCGCTGTGGTGCCAGCGGAAGGTTTCCAGGGCCTGCAGGACGAAGTCCTCGGCCTGGGCTTGCGTCAGGCCACCCTGGCGCTCGGCCAGGTCAATGAGCTCCAGGGCGGCGGGGGTGAAGATCTGCCGTTTGGCCAGCACCGACTCGGCAAAGGCCCGCAGCTCGGAATTCTCGATCAGTTCCAGGCGCAGCAGCGAGGTAAACACTCGGAACGGGCTCACCTGCAACGCGCTTTCATGCACGGCGCGAAACGCTGTGGAATGCACCGGCACCCCGGCCGGCGTGAGGTCGTAGTAGCCCACCGGCTGCATGCCCATGACCGCAAACAGTCGCCCCAGGGTCGCCAGTTCGGCGGCGGTGCCGACGCGAATCGCGCCGTGGCGTTCCAGGTCCAGGCGCTCGAGCTCGCCGGTGCTGCGCAGGTGTTCCGCCAGTTGCGGCTGTTCGGCCAGCACCTGGGCGTTGGTGTGTTCCACCAGCTTCATCAGGGCGCCATACAACGGCACCTCGTCGCGGTACATGTCGGACATCGCTCTGGAGAAGCGTTGGCGGATCAGGTCGGGGCTGACGAAGCTCATCGTGAGAATTCCTGGCGAGGGCTGTGGGAAAGTTGAACGAAAGATCGCAGCCTTCGCCGGCCCCGGCAAACGAAGAATCTTCAGGACTTCATTCTGCCAGGGACTGATCCACCAGCTCGATCCAGTGCCGCACGGGCGTGCGACCGGCGCCGTCGAGGTGGTTCTGGCAGCCAACGTTGGCCGTGACGATCATCTCCGGCTGGCCGCTTTCCAGGGCATTGAGGCGGTTGTCGCGTAACTGCCGCGCCAAGGCCGGCTGGGTCAGCGAATAGGTGCCGGCCGAACCGCAACACAAATGGCCGTCGGGCACCTCGGTGAGGTTGAAACCCAGCCGCGTCAACAGTGCTTCGATGCTGCCGCCGAGTTTTTGCGCGTGCTGCAAGGTGCAGGGGCAATGGACGGCGATGCGCTGGTTCCTGGCCGCGCAGATCTGTTCCAGCGGTTCGTTGCCGAGCACTTGCACCAGGTCCAGCGCTCGTTCGCTTACCTGCTTGGCCTTGGCGGCATAGGCAGGGTCATGTTCCAGCAGGTGCCCGTAGTCCTTGATGAAGGCGCCGCAACCGCTGGCGGTCTGGACGATGGCTTCGGCGCCGTGCTCCAAGTGCGGCCACCAGGCGTCGATGTTCTGTCGGGCGCGGTCCAGTCCGGTGGCCTGGGCATCGAGGTGATAATCCAGCGCACCGCAGCAGCCGGCCAGCGCACAAGGGATCACGCTGATGCCGAGTCGATCCAGCACTCGCGCTGCCGAGGCGTTGGTGTTGGGCGACAGGCCCGGTTGCACGCAGCCTTCGAGCATTAACACCTTCCGCCCATGGCGCAGCGGTGGGCGGTCGTTGTGGGATGGGGCGGGGTGGGGCAACTTGGCGCTCAGGTTCGTCGGCAGCAACGGACGGAAGACCGCGCCGAGGCGCAGCAGGGCCTTGAACCGTTCGGGACTGACGGCCAGGCTGCGCAACCCCAGGCGCAGTGCGCGTTGGCCGGCGGGGCGCGGTACGGCTTGGTCGACCACCGCCCGGCCGATATCCAGCAGGTTGTGGTAATCCACGCCGGACGGGCAGGTGGTCTCGCAGTTGCGACACGACAGGCAGCGATCCAGGTGCAACTGGGTGCTGGCTGTCGCCGGCTGGCCTTCGAGCACTTGCTTGATCAGGTAGATGCGGCCTCGCGGGCCGTCCAGTTCATCGCCAAGCAATTGGTAGGTGGGGCAGGTGGCATTGCAGAAACCGCAATGCACGCAACTGCGCAGGATCCGTTCGGCTTCTTCGGCCCGGGGCAGGTTTTTGCTTTGCTCACTGAACCGAGTCTGCATGCTAGAGCTCCGGGTACATTCGACCAGGGTTGAACAGTCCCAGCGGGTCGAGCTGGGCCTTGAGTTGCCGGTGATAACGTAGCAGCGCCGGGGCCAGTGGCTGGAACGGTGTGTCGCTGGCACCCTGGCGATAGCAGGTGGCATGGCCGCCCACTTCATGGGCCAGGGCTTGCACTGTGCCGGCCTCGGTTTTCAACCAGCGTTGCGCGCCACCCCAATCGATCAGTTGAGCGCCGGGCAGGGTGAGGGGGCCGGTGTGGTTGGGCAATGACAGGCGCCACAGCGGCAAGCCTTCGTCGAAAAATGCCAACCGATGTTCATTCAGTGCCGTCCAGTATCGATCGTCGATCACCTCGCCACCAAAACGTTGATGAGCGGCGCTGACCGAGCCTTCGCCCCCCTCCAGGCGCAGGTGCAGGCAGTCGCCGTCATGGCTGGCGGCGCTGATGGGCAGGGGCTGGCGGCCCCATTCGGCGAGTGTCTCCAAGGCTTCGGCGCTGCCCAGTTCCAGACGGATGCTCAGGCTGTGCCGGGGCTTGGGCAGGACCTTCAAGGACACTTCGGTAATCACCCCCAGGCAACCGAAACTGCCGGCCAGCAGGCGCGAGAGATCATAGCCGGCGACATTCTTCATCACCTCACCGCCGAAGCGCAGCACGGTGCCGTGGCCGCTGATCAGGCGCGTACCCAGGACGAAGTCGCGCACCGAACCCGCCCAGGGGCGACGCGGCCCCGACAGCCCGGCGGCGACCATGCCGCCGACCGTGGCGTCGTCGCCGAAAGCCGGCGGTTCGCAGGGCAGGCGTTGCCCGGCGGCCTCCAGGGCGGCGAGCAGTTCCCGCAGCGGGGTGCCGGCCCGCGCCGTGATGACCAGCTCGGTGGGGTCGTAATGGACGATGCCACGGTGCACGCGGGTGTCCAGTACTTCGCCGGCCACTTCCCGCCCCAGGAACGCCTTGCTGTTCGAACCCTGGATGCGCAACGGCGTGGCGTTGGCTCGTGCGCGATTGACCTGTTCGAGCAGCAGGTCGCTGGCGTCCTGGTCGGCTTCGCGGCTCATCAGAAACGCTCCAGTTCGGGAAACGGCAACTGCCCGCCATGGATGTGCATGGCACCGAACTCGGCGCAGCGGTGCAGGGTCGGGATGTTCTTGCCGGGGTTGAGCAGGCCTTGGGGATCGAACGCCGCTTTTACCGCGTGGAACAGGTTCAGTTCGTCGCTGTTGAACTGCGTGCACATCTGATTGATTTTTTCCCGGCCAACCCCGTGCTCGCCGGTGATGCTGCCGCCTACCTGGACACACAGTTCGAGGATTTTCCCACCCAGGGTTTCGGCGCGCTCCAGTTCGCCGGGCTGGTTGGCATCGAACAGGATCAGTGGGTGCATGTTGCCGTCGCCGGCGTGAAATACATTGGCGACCCGCAGGCCGTACTCGGCACCCAGGCTGGCGATGCGCTGCAGCACTTCGGGCAGGGCGCGTCGGGGGATGGTGCCGTCCATGCAGTAATAATCCGGCGCCAGGCGCCCCACCGCCGGGAAGGCGTTCTTGCGTCCGGCCCAGAACCGCAGTCGCTCGGCTTCGTCCCGCGCCTGGCGCACCTCGGTGGCCCCGGCCTGCTCCAACACTTGACGGACCCGTTCGCAGTCGTCATGGACATCGGCCTCGACCCCGTCCAGTTCGCACAGCAGGATCGCTTCGGCGTCCACCGGATAGCCGGCGTGGATGAAGTCCTCGGCGGCGCGGATCGCCAGGTTGTCCATCATTTCCAGGCCACCGGGAATGATGCCGGCGGCGATGATGTCGGCCACCGCCCGCCCGGCCTTGTCCACCGAATCGAAACTGGCCAGCAGCACCTTGGCGACCTGGGGCCGGGGCAGCAGCTTGACCGTCACTTCGGTGATCACCCCGAGCAAGCCTTCGGAGCCGGTGAACAGTGCCAGCAAGTCCAGGCCCGGCGAATCCAGGGCTTCGCTGCCCAGGGTCAGGCGTTCGCCTTCGACGGTGAGGATTTCCAGCTTCAGCAGGTTGTGCACCGTCAGGCCGTACTTGAGGCAGTGCACGCCGCCGGCATTTTCCGCGACATTGCCACCAATGGAACAGGCGATCTGGGACGAAGGGTCCGGCGCGTAATACAGCCCGAACGGCGCCGCTGCCTGGGAGATCGCCAGGTTGCGCACACCCGGCTGAAGCCGTGCGGTGCGGGCGTCGGGGTCGATGTGCAGGATCTGGTTGAATCGCGCCATCACCAGCAACACACCACTGGCCAGGGGCAGGGCACCGCCGGACAGACCGGTCCCGGCGCCCCTGGCGACCACCGGGACGTTCTGTTCATGGCAGAGCTTGAGCAGCGCTTGCACCTGCTCGACCCGCCTGGGCAAGACCACCAGCAGGGGTGTGGTGCGATAGGCCGACAAGCCATCGCACTCATAGGGCTTGAGGTCTTGCTCCTGGTGCAGGATGTCCAGGTCTGGAATCTGTGCCTGGAAGGCTCGCAGCAGGGCTTGTTTGTCCACCTTCGGCAAAGGGCCGTCGAGGTGTTCGTCGTAGAGGATGTTCATGAAATCGATACCCCTCGGTCGGCCACGATTCCTTGTGGGAGCGAGCTTGCTCGCGATGGCGGTGGGTCAGCGTGCCCCAATGTTGAATATGTCGCCGCTATCGCGAGCAAGCTCGCTTGTATGGTAGGACTTGAAGGGAGGAGGAGGGACAAAGCTCGATTCTGACTGTTAGCCGCAGTACAGACCGTGGGAGATTTCACCCCTCCTCCTTTCACCCAAGCGCCGATAAAGAATGCATCTGGCCTAGACCGACGATAGGAACAAGCCTGCGCCTCTGGGTGAACCCTTCAAGTGTTCAAACCTTAGCCCGGAGGATTTTCAATGGCAATGCCGGTTTCTGTCGCAAAGCCGATCGTGGGTGTTGATGTCGCCAAAGATGAGTTGGTGATTTATCACGCAGAAACAGATCGACTGGAAGCGATCCCCAACACCAAGGCAGCGATCA
>NZ_FOVS01000025.1:0-95559 GCF_900115235.1 Pseudomonas sp. NFACC24-1 | reverse complement strand
GATCAAGCCGTTGGGCGTGTAGTCCAGCTGATATTGTTCGCCGGATTCGTTTTCGATCTCGGTCAGCAACAGCCGCGCCGAGTCGTAGCGGTACTTCAGCTCGCTGCCGTCGGGGTTCAGGCGGCGGCTGACCAGGTGCAGGTCGTCGGCGTATTCGTAGCGGGTGGTTCGGCCCTGCTCGTCGCGCTCGGCGATGACCTTGCCGTAGGCGTTGTAGCTCCAGGCCCGGGTGGCGCCGGTGGGCAGGGTGACTTGCAGCAGGCGGCCGACGGCGTCCCATTGGTAGTGCGTGAGGGCGCCGTGTTCGTCCCGGCGACTGAGCAAACGCCCCAGGGCGTCGTAGGCAAAACATCGCCGACCGCCATCGGGCAGGACCTCTTCGGTCAGTTGGCCCAGGCGACTCCAGGTGAAACGATGTTCGCCACCGTCCGGGTCATACCTGGCCAGCAGTTGCCCATGGGCGTCGTAGGCATATTCCGTGCGCTGGCCGTCGGGATCGATGCTCGCGATCACATCGCCCCGGGCATTGCGGCGGTAGGTCCACACGGCCTTGCCGCGGGTCCGGGTGTGCAGGAAACCGTTGCGGTATTCGTAGGACGTCGGCGCTTCGTCCGGCGGAATCAGCGCCACCAGCCGTCCGACGTCGTCGTAGCGGTATTCGCTGACCGCCCCCAGCGGGTCCTGTTCGGCGATCAACCGGCCCTGTTCGTCGTAGGCCTTGAGGTGCTCGCCGCCGTCGGGCTCGACCTTGCGCACCAACCGCGCCCGGTCGTCGTGGACATACACTTCCTGGCTGCCGTCCAGGTGCCGGACCGTGACACGGCCGTCCTCGCCCCAGGTGTAGCGGCTGTCCATCTGCGCGAAGGAGGCCCAATGCCGTACGCAGCGGGACGCCGCCCCGACGCCTTGCCACTCCCAGTAGAAGCTCGCCCCGCCGGCCAGTTGCCGCTGGAGGATGACGTGCTGGTCGTCGTAGTCGTAGCGTTCGCTTTCACCGGCGGCATTGGTCGCTTCGATCAGTCGGAAACGTCCGTCGTAGCGGTAGGACACCAGCGTCTGTTCGGTCCGCCAGGCTTCGTCGAGGGTGAGGGCCGGGTGGAAGCTCTGGTAGTCGACGGCGACCAGGTGGCGCTGTTCGTAACGCAGGCGCAGGGAACGCCCGGCGCCGTTGTCCAGGCGGCTGATGTCGCCGTGGATGTTGCGCTGGATTGTCAGGCGGTTGTCGTAGCGGTCGCTGAGGGCGATCAGGTGGCCGTCGCGAAAGTGCAGGAACGGGGCGTTTTCCCCGGGCTGGACGATGATCAGTTCGTCCGGCGCAGCCCCCAGGTAGATGGCCGCCCGGGCCAGGCTGTTGTGGATCGCCGGACGCTGGGTGGTGGGCAACGGAAAGATCGTGCGGCGGTTTTCCTGGTCGACCCAGGTGACCTGCTCGTCTTTGAGCTCCAGGCGATGGGCCAGGGCATGGCTCCAGCCGCGCCCGAGGCCGACGTCCAGGGCGACGGCGCTGGTGCGGTACAAACGGGTGAAGACGAACGGCAAGCGCCCGTCGAGGGTGCCGTCGTCCAGGGTCAGCAGTTCTTCGCCGGTGACCATCGACACCGGGCAGCCGCTGGTCTGGGTCTGGGCCGCGGTGTCGGCGCTGTCGCCGTTGGGGTTTTTCGATTGGGCCGGGGCGTCGTCGTGGGGTTCGTGTTTGCTTAGCCGGGTCGAACCGTGGGATTTTTCCCGCGCCACGGCGGCCGGATTGCTCACAGACAATGGCGCAGAGTGTTCAGGGGTGATGTGCAAAGGTCCGACAGGCGTCGGCTTCAAGGGCGCGCGCTGGGCGCTGACCACCAACGGCTTCAGCACATCGGCATGCCGGTCGAGCCGATCGGTGGAGCGTTGAGCCAGCCTGAGGCTTGATGCGGTTAACCATTCGCGAGCCCGCTCCGAGCGGAGCTGGCCAAGTACTTTGCTGCTCATTCGCACGCCCATGCCCAGGGCGCCGGTCAAGCGCATCAACAGGAAGTTGATCAGCACCGAAGCGCGCATTTCGCCCACGACTTCGGCCATGTACTGAGGCGGCAACATTCGCAGCCAACTGGTGAATGCGGCCACGTGAACGAAGAGCAACGGCTCGTCGCTCAACACCATCAGTCCTTTGGCGATGGCCGCGGATGACGTTTTCAGTAACTGCTCAAGTTCAACCTGGGTCAGATACTCCAGGAGCTTTTCGCTATTGGCCTGCAGATCGGCCAGCAGCTGGAAAACCTGTTTAACGTCATCCCATAGCTGCTGCAGGGCGTTTTCAAAACCGCGCCAATCGGCCTGCTGCAACAAGTCATAACGTTCGCGAAATCCGGCGTCGGAAAATTCCGCCCACAGGGGTTGAAACTCGTCCCACTCGGCCTTCAGCCAGCCCTCAAGTTCGTCCATCACCCCTTGGTAGGACGCATACAGCGCCTTGACGTGATCGGCCGTCACCTGGGGAAAAAAAGTGATGCGGTAGCGCCCGCCACGCCAACATTCGGGGATTTCCAGAATGCCGCTGGGGCCAATGACGTGATGCACTGGCTCGCCAAAGGTTTCCTTCCCGGGCTCGCCTCCGGTGACGGGCTCCAGCATCACCGGGGTATCGCCAATCGGCACAAAACGCGCCGCCTGGAACATGTGCACCAGCGTCAGCGGCCCACTCGCCGGGCACGCGACCACCGTGGCACTGATGGGTTGATCGAGATTCTTCGGCGCCGCCAGGGACACCTCGGTGCCGACCTTGAATACCTGTTCAAGGTCCAGCGCCCAGCCGGCCCAAAAGCTTTCAGCCCAGACGTCGTAGTCGTTCAGGCAGTTTCGAAAGTCCTGGAAAACCGCCTCGACATCCGGCTGCTCGGGGTCCATGGCCGCCATCACCAAAGAACCGATGGTGTTGTTCAGGGCCAGGAGCTTGTCGGGGGCAAACATGCAGGAATCTCGCGGTGCGGGGACGAACGCGAGACTCTGCCGGGGATGACAGGGGAATTAAGTCAGTGGAAGGGGACAAGGGATGTAGGGCGATTCGCTAAATTTAAACGCTTGGCGTGGAAGCCTTGCCGATAGCTATAAACACCGCACCATCAGCCATTGCGCTTTCCCCCAAGCCTCAAAGCGCTCCAGCACGTCCCAACCCAGCTTGGTGTAATAGTCACGCTGACTGTGGGTGTGCAAGAACAAGGTGGTGTGGCCCGCCGCTCGCGCATCGCTACAGATGCCGTCGATCAACTGCGCCGCAAGCCCTCTGCGTCGGGCGTCTGGGCTGACGAATACACACGCCAGCCATGGACCCAGGTCTGGCCGGTCAGGCAGGTCGTGGCTGGCAAGTGAGGCACCACCGAGCAACTGGCCGTGCTCCGTGGCGATCAGGCATTTCCAGCGGCCATCTTGCTGCCCCGCGGCGAACTCCTGCTGCCAACTGGCGAGGGACTGCTGGGCAAATTCATAACTGAACTCCTGATGGAGCCACTCGGCCATCTGGTCGCATTTATCCATGTGGTTGGCGAGCCAATCGATTCGCAGCATTTGAAACACTCCTTGTTTATTTGCCCCGGCGGGAGGGTTTGAGTCGGTTTTACCGCCATTGTGGATGCCGGTGCCAGCCGGCTGAAGATATTTTTGTTTGATCTACCGCCATCGCGAGCAAGCTCGCTCCCACAGGGGACTTGTGGTGGGGTCGGGAATGCGCGGACTGCTGTTCTCACAGGCGCTGGTTAACTTAAGGCTGTATGAATCATTGTGGCGAGGGAGCTTGCTCCCGCTCGGCTGCGCCGTAGGAGCTGCCGAGTGAAACAAGGCTGCGATCTTTCCAAAACCAATTGAGTATCAAGCGAAAGATCAGATCAAAAGATCGCAGCCTTCGGCAGCTCCTACCGCAGCCCAGCGGGAGCAAGCTCCCTCGCCATGGGTCTGTGTTTTTTTTCAATATTCCGGAGTGTCTTGCGCAGATAAATGCGCGAATAGATGCCTACCCGCGCGCAT
The DNA here is from genome assembly GCF_900115235.1 of Pseudomonas sp. NFACC24-1. Lineage (NCBI taxonomy): Bacteria > Pseudomonadati > Pseudomonadota > Gammaproteobacteria > Pseudomonadales > Pseudomonadaceae > Pseudomonas > Pseudomonas sp. NFACC24-1. Next base: position 91,566 of record NZ_FOVS01000025.1, on the reverse strand, counting down.
TCTCGAGAAATACCCGCCAGCAACCCTTCAACCTATCGTAATCTCGCATCTGTATAAGCCCCAGCCCCGCAACCGGCCGAGATCTTCCCCCGATGCCCTCCATCTACCAACTCAAGCCTGCCTTTCAAAACCTGCTGCGCCCCATGGTTCAACGCCTCTACAACAACGGGGTCACCGCCAACCAGGTCACCCTGCTCGCGGGTATCGTCTCGGTGTTGGTGGGGGCGGTGATTGCCTGGTTCGCCAGCCATCCGTGGATTTTCGTCCTGGTTCCGGTCTGGATGTTCCTGCGCATGGCGTTGAATGCGGTGGATGGCATGTTGGCGCGGGAGTTTGGCCAACAATCCCATCTGGGCGCCTACCTCAATGAGCTATGCGATATCATCGCCGACGTTGCCCTGATCCTGCCTTTTGCCTTGTTTGCCGATACCAGTCTCCTGCTCGTGTTGTTGGTCACGCTGTTGGCGCTGTTCAGCGAATACGCCGGCGTGCTGGGGCCGATGGTGGGGGCTTCGCGGCGGTATGACGGGCCGATGGGCAAGAGTGACCGGGCCTTTGTGTTTGGCGTATTGGCGACCGGTATTGCCCTGGGTTGGCTCGGGGCGCTGTGGATAAATGGTGTGATGGCGGTGGTTGCCGCCCTGCTGGTTTATACCTTGGTCAATCGGGTGCGTCATGGCCTGGGCCAGGTGAAGGAAAACGCTCCCTCAGCATAAAGGAACTTGCAATGCGCGAAGCCCAACACCGGACATTCACCACCCACGATGGCGTGGAACTGTTCTACCAACACTGGCCGGCTGTCGACGCGGCAGCGGGTGAACCCCGCCAGGCTGTGTTGTTGTTTCATCGTGGTCATGAACACTCCGGGCGCATCGCGCACCTGGTGGATGAGCTGGACCTGCCCGGGTTCGACTTCTTTGCCTGGGACGCCCGTGGCCATGGCCAGTCGCCGGGCGAACGGGGCGACAGCCCGAGCTTCGCCACCAGTGCGCGGGACGTGCAGACGTTCTGCGATCACATCGGCACGGCGCATCAGATCGACGAAGCGAACATCGCCGTGGTCGCACAAAGCGTCGGCGCGGTGATCGTGTCCACCTGGGTCCACGACTACGCGCCGCGCATTCGCTCGCTGGTGCTGGCGTCGCCGGCGTTCAAGGTCAAGCTCTACGTGCCGTTCGCCCGTCCGGGCCTGGCGCTGATGCGCAAGTTCCGTGGCAATTTCTTCGTCAACAGCTACGTCAAGGCGAAATTCCTCAGCCATGACCCGGAGCGGGTGGCGTCCTACGACAGCGATCCGTTGATCACCAAGGCCATTTCGGTGAACGTGCTGCTGGGCCTGTACGAAGCCGCCGACCGCGTGGTGGCCGATGCCCAGGCGATCCAGGTGCCGACGCAGTTGTTGATCTCCGGCTCGGACTTCGTGGTACACCGCAAACCCCAGGAGCAATTCTTCGAGCGCCTGGGCAGCCTGCACAAGGAAAAGCACATCCTGCCGGGCTTCTTCCACGACACCCTCGGCGAGAAGAACCGTGCGCCCGCCGTTGCCAGTGCCCGCCGCTTCATCCTGCAAAACTTCGCCCGACCGCTGGACCGCCCTTCCCTGCTGGACGCCGATCGCCTGGGCGCGACCTGCGCCGAAGCCGAAACCCTGGCCACGCCGCTGCCCCACAACTCGCTGCGCGACCTCTACTGGCGCATGACCCGCGCCAGCATGCGCTTTGGCAGCAAGTTGTCGGCCGGGGTGAAGCTGGGTTTCGACACCGGGTTCGACTCCGGCAGCACCCTGGATTACGTCTACCGCAACCGCCCCACCGGTACCTCGGCGCTGGGCAAGATGATCGACCAGAACTACCTGAACTCCATCGGCTGGCGCGGCATTCGCCAGCGCAAGCTGAACGTCGAGGAGCTGCTGCGCCTGGCGATGGCCGAGTTGCGCGCCCAGGACCGCGAGGTGCGCATCGTCGACATCGCCGCCGGCCATGGCCGTTACATTCTCGAAGCCCTGCAAGGCGTCAGCCCGTTGCCCGAGTCGATCCTGCTGCGCGACTACAGCGACATCAACGTGCGCGATGGCAGTGCGCTGATCGTTGAAAAAGGCTTGGGCGATATCGCTCGATTCGTCAAAGGTGATGCCTTCGACCGCCAGGACCTGGCGGCGTTGGAACCCAAGCCGACCCTCGCCGTGGTGTCGGGCCTGTACGAGCTGTTCGCCGACAACCAACTGGTCGGCGGCTCCCTCGCGGGCCTGGCCGAAGCCGTGGAGCCTGGCGGTTTCCTGGTCTACACCGGCCAGCCGTGGCACCCGCAGCTGGAACTGATCGCCCGCGCCCTCACCAGCCACCGCGCCGGCCAGGCCTGGGTGATGCGTCGACGCACCCAGGCGGAAATGGACCAATTGGTTGAGGCGGCGGGCTTCCGCAAGATCACCCTGCGGGTCGATGAATGGGGCATTTTCAGCGTTTCCCTGGCGCAGCGAGTGCAGTAATGAGCGCCGTCATCGCTCCGGCCCGCGAACCCGCACTGCTGAAACCGGCGGTGCTGTGGCTGCTATTGCTGGCGCCGCTGTTCTTCACCACCTACGGCTTCGCCACCTGGGTCACCTCCCAGCGTGACGACGTTGGCACGCTGGTATTCGCCTGGGAAAGCCACATGCCGTTCATGGCCTGGACCATCGTGCCCTACTGGTCGATCGATCTGTTGTACGGCCTGTCCTTGCTATTGCCCAGCAGCCGCGACGAACTCAAGCGCCATGCCTTGCGCCTGCTGACGGCGCAGGTGATTGCGGTCAGTTGCTTCCTGCTCTGGCCGTTGCGCTTCACCTTCCCCCGGCCTGAGATGGATGGCGTGTTCGGTTGGTTGTTCGAGGTGCTGGCGGGTTTCGACAAGCCGTTCAATCAGGCGCCGTCGCTGCACATCGCGTTGCTGGTGGTGCTGTGGGTCTGCTATCAGCGGCATCTGCAGGGCTTCTGGCGCTGGGTGATGCACGGTTGGTTCGCCTTGATCGGCGTGTCGGTGCTGACCACTTATCAACATCACTTCATTGACCTGCCCACGGGCGCGTTGGCCGGTTGGCTGTGCGTGTGGTTGTGGCCGCTGGATCGACCCAGTCCGCTGCTGAGTGCGCGTCTGGCGGCGGATCCTGCTCGCCGACGCCTGGCCTTGCGTTATGGCCTGGGCGCGGCGGCGCTGTTTGTTCCGGCGTTTGCCTTGGGCGGCGCGTGGCTCTGGCTGATCTGGCCGGCGGTCGCGGTGCTCATGGTGGCGCTGAATTACCTGGTGTTCGGTGCCGACGGTTTCCAGAAGCGTGCCGATGGTCGCTTGAGTCCGGCAGCGCGTTGGTTGCTGGCGCCTTATCTGGCGGCGGCGTGGATCAATTCTCGCGGCTGGACGCGCCAGCATCCGCAGCCCGACCAGGTTGCGGATAACGTCTGGCTGGGGCGAATCCCCACGCCGATGGAATTGAAGGACAGTGCGTTTACCGGCGTGCTCGACCTCTGCGCGGAACTGTCCATGGACAGCACGGGCGTCGCCTATCGCTCATTGCCGGTGCTCGACCTCACGGCACCGACCACCGAACAATGCCTGAACGCGGCAGAAGCCATTGAAAGCCTGCGCCAGCACGGGCCGGTGCTGGTCTGCTGCGCCTTGGGTTATTCGCGCAGCGCCACGGCGGTGGTGGCCTGGTTGCTGCACAGCGGCCGGGCGGCGAACGTCGATGCGGCGATCGTGCAAATCCAGCGCGCCCGTCCGCGTATCGTTTTGCAGGCGGCGCACCGTCGGGCGCTGGAGCAATTATCCATAGCACGGGGGCACGTCCATGATCAGTGACATGGAGCTCCACACCGTGGCGAGCCTGTTGCGCCGGGGTCACTCACTGGACCAGCTGTCCACTGGGCTGACGCTGCTTGGGGCGCTGCTGGGGTTGGGGCAGTGGCTGGTGGGCGTCATCGATCCGTGGTTGCTGCTGTTGAGTGTGGCGCTACTGGTGCTCGGCGTGCTGGAAAAATACTGGGCGCTGCGCGTGGCGTTCGATGCCGATCTGTTCCAGCGCATGGCTGACAGCAGCCAATCCCTGGCCGAGCGCACCTATACCTTGGATCAGGCCCTCATCTCCCTGGGCCTGCAACCGGCCGCACGTGCAGGGCGTCTCTGGACCGAACGCCGGCATGGCGCATTGTTGCTGCTGCGTCGGCAGTCACGCTTATTGGCCGTACAAGTCGTCCTGGTGCTGGGCTTCATCCTGGCCAGCCCCTGGTTAGCTTCAAGTATCTAAATCGTTTTGTGGCGAGGGGATTTATCCCCGTTGGGCTGCGCAGCAGCCCCCAACCAGGCACCTCGGTGTGCCAAGAAGATTGAGTTAACTGCTTTAGGGCTGCTGCGCAGCCCAGCGGGGATAAATCCCCTCGCCACAAAGGGTGTGTTCCCTCGCCACAGTTATGCTTACGTTTCTCAGGACAAGGAATCCTCATGTTCGAACCCGTGGTCGCCAACCTCATCACCTCCGCCGCCCGCATGGTCACGGGCGCTCGCAGCCTGTGGCTCGGCTGCGCGCCGACGCCGGTGCAACGGATCTACTTCGCCAACCACAGCAGCCACGGTGACTTCGTGTTGCTCTGGGCCTCGCTGCCGCCAGCGCTGCGCAAGCTCACCCGCCCGGTAGCCGGGGCCGACTATTGGCAAACCAGCCCGGTGCGTCGCTACATCATCAACCGGGTGTTCAACGGCGTGCTGGTGGACCGCGAGCGCAAGGATCCTTCCTACAGCCCATTGCAGCCGATGCTCGATGCGCTGGAAAACGGCGATTCGCTGATCATCTTCCCGGAAGGCACGCGCAATCCGGAGGAAGACCTGTTGCCCTTCAAGAGCGGGATCTATCACTTGATGAAGGCTCATCCCGAGGTCGAAGTGATCCCGGTGTGGATCGCCAACCTCAACCGCGTCATGCCCAAGGGTCGTGTGCTGCCGCTGCCGTTGTTGTGCACCACCAGTTTCGGCGCGCCGCTGTGCATCGAAGAAGGCGAAAGCAAAGAACAATTCCTTGAACGCAGCCGCGCCGCGCTGCTGGCACTGGCCCCGGAGCACGTCTGACATGGATCGATATACCCTGATGTTGTTTGGCGGGATTGGCGCCATCCTGGTGCTGGCTTCGTTGATCGGTTTCATTCTCAGGCTGAAAACCCGCGGCGCGCCGAACTCGGTGATCGATAACCTCAACGCCCGGATCAATGCCTGGTGGATCATGGTGCTGGTGATCGGCGTGGCCTTCTGGCTCGGCAACGCGGCGGTCATCCTGTTGTTCTACGCCGTGTCGTTCTACGCCCTGCGGGAATTCCTCACCCTGACACCGACCCGGCGCAGTGACTACCCGGCCCTGGTGGCGGCGTTCTACCTGGCGCTGCCGCTGCAATACCTGTTGATCTACTACGACTGGTACGGGCTGTTTTCGATCTTCATCCCGGTGTATGTGTTCCTGCTGCTGCCGATCCTGGCGTCCCTGGGCGGCGATAGCACACACTTCCTCGAGCGCGCCTCGAAGGTTCAGTGGGGCTTGATGATCGCAGTGTTCTGCATCTCCTTCGTGCCCGCCCTGCTGACCCTGGACATCGCCGGTTTCGAAGGCCGCAACCTGTTGCTGATCGCCTACCTGGTGATCGTGGTGCAACTGTCGGATGTGCTGCAGTACGTGTGCGGCAAGCTGTTCGGTAAACACAAGATCGCGCCGAACCTGTCGCCCTCGAAAACCGTCGAGGGCTTTGTCGGCGGCATTTTCCTGGCCTCGCTGATCGGTGGCGCGTTGTGGTGGATCACGCCGTTCAATCCGTGGCAGTCATTCCTCATCGCCTTGCTGATCAACCTGCTGGGCTTTGCCGGCGGCATCGTCATGTCGGCGATCAAACGCGACCGCGGCGTCAAGGACTGGGGCCACATGATCGAAGGCCACGGCGGCATGCTTGATCGGTTGGATTCGGTGTGCTTTGCGGCACCGATCTTCTTCCACCTGGTGCGGTACTGGTGGACCTGAGGAAAGTCTTAGGCGAGCTCCCACAGGGGGCGTCGCTTGCTTCTTCACTGGCCCACTGCCAAGCGCTCTTGTGGCGAGGGGATTTATCCCCGATGGGCTGCGAAGCAGCCCTAAAAAGCCATACCTCGGTACTGCAGACAGATTGAGTTGAGTTCTCGTGGGGCTGCTTCGCAGCCCAGCGGGGATAAATCCCCTCGCCACAGATAAACCCCTCGCCACAAGAGCGGATGGCAATCGGTCAGTCGAGGATCAGGTGCGGCAGGAACCGGCTCGAATCCTTGGTGATCAGGCTGTTGTCTTCCCGCACGCCAATGCCGGCCGCCTGGTCGCCAATGACCCAGGAGCCGATCAGGGTGTAGCTGTCGTCAAACTTCGGCAGCGGCGCGAATTCCTGGAGGATGAACGGCGCGTCGGTGTACGGGCCGTCCTCTTTTACGATCAAGCCGTCAGCCGTCTGCAGCTCGATGTTGGCACCTTCCCGGGAAAAGAACGGCTTGCGCACCCAGCCCTTGGGCACGGCTTTGCTGGTATCGGTATCCAGGTGAGCCGCCAGCAGGTTCGGGTGGCCTTTGTTGAACTCCCACAGCAACGGCAGGATGCCTTTGTTGGAGATGATCGACTTCCAGGCCGGCTCGAAAAACTGCGTATCGCATTGGGCAATTGCCGCACCAAAGGGCTCGTGAAAGATGAACTCCCAGGCATGCAGCTTGAACAGGTGTGGAATCCAGCGCTCTTCCAGGTCGACGAAACGCCCGTCACTGTTGAGGCCGATGTCTTCGATATCGATGTGCCGCGACTCGATGCCGACTTTTTCCGCGATCAGACGCAGGTAGTCCGTGGTGCCTTTGTCTTCGATTGAGTCTTTCATCGAGGCGAAATAAAACGGCTGGGTGAGCTGCAACTGGGCGAAGGCCTGGTGCAGCTTGGTGTCGATGCTGTTGAACTGGTCGGCATGGGCCGGCAGCGTGCCGCGCTCGATGCATTGCTCCAACCAGCCCCACTGGAACGCCGCCGCTTCGTAGAGGCTGGTCGGCGTGTCGTAGTTGAGCTCCAACAGCTTGGCCGGGCCGCTGCCGTTGTAGGAGAAATCCATGCGCCCATACAGGTGCGGGTGGCCTTCAAGCCATGAAGTGCGCACCAGGTCGAAGAACGGCGCGGGAATGCTCAGGCGCTCCAGCAATTCTTCGCTCTGGACCACCCGGGCCACCAGGTCCATGCACATGTCATGGATCTCGGTGGTCGGGTCTTCCAGGTCGTCCTCGATCTGCTTGAGGGTGAACTGGTAGTACGCGCTTTCGTCCCAATAGGGTTCGTCGTCGATGGTGTGGAACAGAAAGCCGAGCTGCTCGGCGGTCTGCTTCCAGTCAGGACGCTCTGCGCAATGGATCTTCTTCATGGCGCTGGTTCCTCAACCGCCGGAGCTGCTCGAACCGCCCCAACCGCTGCGGGCGCTGGACTTGCTGCCGAAGCCACCGCGAGACGTGGACGAAGCGACCGACATCGCCTTGCTGGTCTTGATGGAGTCGGTGTAGCTGCCATACCGCGCCTGATTGGACTTGGTAAAGGTCGAGCCGCTGGAAACCCGCTGGCTCAGCGTCGAGGACCCGAAGTTGCCGCGGTCATCGCGGTAGCGGTAGACCGGCTCGGAGTAATAACTGCTGCGGTTGCCGCTCAACATGTTGCCGATCAACAGGCCGGTCAACAGGTTGCCAAAGCCTGATCCACCGACGTTCGCTTCCGAAGCCGGCAACTGGGCCCGGGCGGCATCGACCTCGGACTGCGTGACTTCGCCATCGGCGTTCAGCTCGAAACCACCCAGCTTGGGCAGGAACTTGCCGGCCGAGTCCTGCTGGCACCAATCGGGCACGAAGTCGGCATCGCAATCGGCCTTGCTATCGTATACCGGCGCGATGCGACGATGCTCACCCATGGCGGTCATGTAGGCGGTGGAGCAAATGTCCACCGGCAGCTTTTCATCGACACATTCCTGGACGGACTGGAAGTTGTACTTCTTCTGCAACTTGTAGGTTTTTTCCGCAGGCCCGCAACCGGAGATCGCCAGGGCGACCGACGCGGCCAGCGAAAGCTGGACATACTTGCTTCGTTTCATCGGGTTCTCCGTGGCGCAATCAGTTCGTGGACGGCGTCATGCACGCGGCGTTCAACAGGCCGACGCTGATGGCCACGGCGGCGATGTAGATACCGGCGGCGATTTCACCCTGCTTGATGCGCGCCGAAGCGCCCTTGAGCACCAGGCTGGTCACCAGGAACGCCAGCAACTGGACGACAGCGGCGATCACCGTCCAGACGACGAAATCCAGCATGCTGATCGAGTAGGCAATCACGTTGCTGGCCGGGATGGCGAAACCAATGAGGGCACCGCTCAGGGCGATCGCCGCCGCCACGTTGCCCGAGCGGATCAGTTCGAACTCTTTGTGCGGCGTGACATGGATGTAGATGAACTGGAACAGCGCGAACAGCACGGCGGCGCCGAGGATGTACAGGGCGAAGCCGAACACGGCGGCCTTGTTCAGGGAAATGGAGAGCGCTTCAAGCATGGACTTCTTCCTTATTCAAAGAGTGTTCAGGTCAGTGGTGTACAGCGAAATACCCAGCGAAGTGCTCAGGCTGACGGTGCCTTCGGCGTCCTCTTCGACGGAGAACAACAGGAACTCCCGGCGATCCGTCAGGCCGGTGTCGCGGGCGTACAGCATCGAACGGTGCTCGACGCTGTAGGACTCATCCGGATTGCTCACGCGCTCGCTCAATGTCACCAATTCTGTCTGGCCCGCCTCGGTGCCCCATTCGCGGCTGTACTCGACGCCGTCGTGGGTGTAGGTCGGCAGGCCGATCAGGCTTTCAGGGCCGGCCAGGCGACGCAACTCCGCTTCGCTGTTGATCGTGACGTAGCTGAGGTAGTTGAACAGGATCACCGACTCGACCTGCCCGGCGATGTCACCGCTGGTGTGCACTTGCAGCCAGTAGTCTTCGTCGTTCATGTAGCAGCGCGACAGCCAGTTCGACTGCCCGAGGTCGACGATGCCCAGGCTCCAGATCTGCTGGGAACCCGGGATGACCACGGTGCTGTTGCCGTCGAGCAGCAACTTGAGCGTGGCATCGAACATGACCTGCTTGCCGGAGGCCAGGCCCAACGGCCCGGTGACGGGGGCGCCATGGCTGGCTGTCGTCTTCGCGTTCGGAGCCTCGAGCCCCATCAACTGTTTAAACCACCCCATGGGAAATTTCCTTGAGTCGCGTGGAGGCGATGTAGAAGAGTTCTCCGCCCACAACGCGCGTGGTGCCGGGCGGGTTGATCGCTGGGTGGCGGGCGCCCTGGGCGCGGTAGCCGATCAGCGTAGCGTTATGCTGCTCTTTCATCCGGGTGTAGAGCTCGCCGAACGTCGCTTCAAACGCCTCGGGCAGTTTCATCAGGTACTGGGTGGCGCCTTCCCCCACACAGAGCAACTCATTGATGACCACTGACGAGCCCGGATCCTGGGAGGCCCGCACCAGCATTTCAATGGCCATGCTGGAGGTGCATTCCAGGCTTGGGGCATAGGCGCTGGCGAGGGCGGCGATTTCGCTGTCATTGAAGTGGGCGACCACATGCCCGGCAGGCCCCAGTTGATTGACCGCCAGCACGGTGGCCAGGGTCAGGTCGTCGGAATGGGTGCGCACCAGCACGCGTTCTGCACCCGGCACGCCAGCGCGCTGCAGCAGTGCGACGGAGGACAGGCTGTCGCCCTTGATGAATGACGCCTTGCCGGGCATAGGGTTTTCTTCGAGATCGCAATCGCAGATGACGATCAGGTTGTCATTGGAGGTTTCGTCCTGCAGCAGCAGGTCGATGACCCGTTCGCTGGAGGCGCCCTCCCAGCCGATGAGAACCGTGTGGCCGACCTTGCCGGTGAAATCGCCTTTGCCCTTCATGCCTTTTCTCCAAACATCGATGACGCTGCTGGTGGTTTTGCCGATGACCGTCGTCAACAGGGCAATGCCCCCGAGCATGATCCAGGTCGCCACGAAAATTCGCCCGGCGGATGTCTGTGGCAACAGATCGCCATAACCGACGGTGAGCGTGGTGGTGAGATAGAAGTAGATAAACGTGGCGGCGGTGATGAGGTGTTGCTCGCCCAGCAGCACCAGGCCGATCCAGGCCGTGGACAGGTGCACGCCCAACGCAATGGCCAGGCCGGCCCAGCCGAACCGATGGAAGAAGGACGATGCGTAGGTGCGCAACAAAAGGAAAATCGACATTTCGTCCCTGACTCCGTGGGGCTTCGTTCCTGGCGGGATCATCGCTCTGGCATGTGAATGCCGAACTTAGTGACCGGACAGCATTAAACCTGTTGCCGGGCTTGGATAAAAGTACTTCGGTGACAATAAACCCGGTGATTTCCAGGAAAGCAGAACTCAAGCACAAAACCCTGATGCCGAGCACAAACCTGTGGCGAGGGGATTTAGCGAAACGTCGCACCGCCCCGTTGGGCTGCGTAGCAGCCCCAAAGCAGCGAACACCATCCAACTGACACACTGAGGTGTCAGGTTCTAGGGCTGCTGCGCAGCCCAGTGGGGATAAATCCCCTCGCCACAAGGTATGTGCCTGGCTTGCCTTGGCTGGTCTTTACCAAGGCAAGGCCCAGCCCGTTACTCAGCCGATTTTTTCTTCAGGCGTTCCAGGATCGCATTGGCGCTGCCTTCGTTCGGCGTGATGCCGGCATCGCGCAGCTTGCGTTCCAGGTCGGAGCCGGTCGAAGCCTCGGCCAGTTCGTCCTGGGCCTGCAGTTCAGCGGCACGTTGCTGTTGCTTGGCCTGCAGGCGGTTGAGCGTACCGACGGCGGTTTCCAGCTTGCCATTGGCGCCACCGCTGGCGATCGAGGCACTGACCTGGGCCTTCTGCACGCTTTCGCGGGCCTTGGCCATGTCCACTTGCTGACGCAGGCTCTTGATGCGGCTTTCGGCCTTGGTGATGTCCTTGCGCATATTGTCCGCGTAGCCGCCGAATTCGGTCGCGTGCTTTTGCTCGGCGTCCAGTTCGTTGGTCAGGGTCGAAATGGCTTCGGCCACTTCCAGCGCCAGGTCTTCGCGGTTGGCCTGGATCGCGGCCAGGGCCTTGGCTTCCAGGTCCTTGATCTTGGCGTTGTATTCGCCGACGCGATCGGTCGCCAGCTTGTGCTTGGCCATGATGGTGACCAGCTCACGCTTGGCGTTGGCCAGCGCGCTGTCGGCATCGCGGATTTCCTGGTCGAGGATGCGCAGGGCCTGTTGGTCGACGATCGATTCACCGACTTCGCTGGCACCGCCACGCAGTGCGGTGAACAATTTGCTCCAGATGGACTGAGTCATTGGATAGTTCCTGTTCGGTGAATTAAATGAAGAAGCGTTCGAACGCTTCGCTGGCGCGCTGGACGTTGTCGACGAGGGTTTTCACCTCGGTCACGACGTTGGTCAGGCTGGAGTCGGAGCTCAGCGCGCCGAACATGTTGTAGACGACCTGTCCGTTGGGCATGGTCTCGATGCCGATGGACGACAGCGGGAACATTTCCCGGCTGCGCAACACGGCGTCGTTGAAGGCCGCCACGTCGCTGATCGACTCGACATCCACCAGGACGGTATCGACGATGATCTGGTCGCCCACGACTGCGATGTAGATCGGCAAGCCACCGAAGTCATTCATTTCCAGCTTGATGCTGGACTCGGAGCCTTGGACGAGGGAGAGGGTGATGTCGTTCGCGACCACTTCATCCAGGGCCTGAAGGGCGCTGTAGAGGCGATCGATGTTCCAGTTATTACCTGCGCTCATGTAATCCTCCGACATGAATGAGCCAGCCAGAATCGGTTGGCGTAGCTGTTTCTCCATTTGCTTGAGCAGGCTTCGGTTTTCGGGAAGCACCCAAGTCTCGTGTTTCACATACCCGGCGGCACTCAGGCCCGCGCGCATCTGCTTCATGTAGAAGCTCGACGGTTTTTTCGCGGAGGGCTTGGCGCGCTCTCCCGTGCGGCTCGCTGAATCGGTCACAGACCCGTCAGGCGGATCTGATGGAGCGCTGGTTGGCATGGTACTGACCCCACTGTGAAAAACTCACGCGTGAGAAACACTACAGGTAGTTTCAAAAGCCCACAATAGCTCACGCGTGAGATTTTTATTTGTCACAAATGGCTGATGAACCTTGTGGGAGCGAGCTTGCTCGCGATAGCGGTGTATCAGTTTGCAGAGAGGCTGGATTTACCGACGCCATCGCGAGCAAGCTCGGCTCCCACAGTTTTTTGAGCGTTCACAGATCGGGCATCCACCATCGATCCTCAGCTCCCACAGGGGGATCTCCACAGGCTGCAGCATCAGTTGTCGCTGCTGATGGCGGCTTACGGATAGCTGAAACTCTTGACCAACGTCAGCTCGCCCACCGCCCGCATCGGCACGACGAAGGTTTCCATCTTCTCGTTCGGCGTGCCTTCCTCCGTGATCACGGTGACTTGTGCGGTGGTCAGGGCTTGTTGCGCTTGCTCTTCGCCGTCCTCCTCACTGCGATAACCGCCGCCGTAGTAGTTCACGTACACCAGGTACTGGCCTTTGATCGGCGCGGGCATGGCGAAGATTTCCGGGCCGTAGCCGGTGGTGACGTCGACGTCGAGGGCGGCGCCGTTGGCGACGGCACGGTCGCCGTACCAGATATGCGCACCATCGGGGGTGACCAGGTGCAGGTCCAGGTCGGTGCCGTCGCTGTCCCAGGTCAGCAACACCCGCAGCTTGGCCGGCGTGGCGCCGCCGCTGGTGTTGAGAAATTGCGTGCGGTGGCGCTGTTGGCCATCGGCGCTGCGCACTTCCACGCTGTTGCTGCCGTTGGGGAACGAGAACGGCCGGTCGAAGCGCCCCTCCTCATCCAGCTTCAGCGGCAGGCTGACGCCGTTGACGATCAACTGGCCCGGCGCATTGCTGTCCTTGGGCGCGCCTTTGATCTGCCCGGTAATGCGGGCGGTGTTGGCCTGGCCTGGGGGCGTGTTGACCGACGAGGCCGGGTAGTTGACCGTCTGGCTGAAGCTTTCGCCTTCACCGCCCGGCGCCCCGCTGCGCCAGCCGCCAATGGGGCTGTCGAGCTTGATGGCGTCAGCGGCCATGGCCGGTGGCAACGCGGTCAGGGCGCAGAGCAACAGCAAGACCTGTGGATAACGGAGTGTCATGGTCTATTCCAGCAAGAGGTGACGGGCGAGCCCTTCGATATAGGTTTCGTCCTGGCCGTTGGGGTGAGCTTCGAAGGCCAGGTGCAGATATTCATGGGTCAGGTCGAGACGGTCTTGCAGCGACAGCACGCCGCGCACATAGATGCGCTGGCGCTCGCGGTCGACATAAGGCCGGCCAAAGGCAACGCGGCAGACGGCGAAAGTGCTGATTTCGTTGTAGCCCACTTCACCTTCCAGCCGCTCACGCCAGCCCCGGCGCTGCTTGAGCAGCCAGTCCTGGGCCGCGGGCAGCGCCTCGCAGGACGCCACCGGATTGTCCCAGCGGCTGAGGCTGGCACGCGGATAGGCGTGCAGCAGGATGGCGTCGTAGCGTTGGCCGGCGTTGGCTTGTTCTACGGCTTGCGCCCAGGACAGTTTGTCCGGGCCGGGCTGGTCGGAGTGGTAGGTGACGTCGGTACCGGCCAGGACCAGGTCGCTGGTCCAGGCGGCAATGGCACGGGTTTCAGGCGCCGCCGGACGTGGCGCGACGCGCTGGCGATGGCTGCTGTCGTCGATGCTCAAGCAATCACCGTTGCGTTGGGCGTTCTGCAGCAGATAGGTGCGGATCGCCACGGCCAGTGCCTTGGCGGCTTCGGCGGGCTCGGCCTTGGCTTCGCGCTGCAGGACCCGGGCGACGTATTCCTCCCGGTCCAGGCGCGCCACCAACTTGCCGGGCATCAGGAACAGCTCGCCATCACTGTGGATGTCCAATTGGTTGCCGTTGGTGAATTCGACGCGGTAGTCACCGCGCAATTGACCCGGCGCGGCAGGCCGGTCACCGGCCATCACCCGCTGCCAGGGATAGCGGGCGAACAGGCCGACTTCCACGCAACGCCCGGTTTCCGCCGGCCAGCGGGACGGCAATGCCGCCGCCAAACCTTCACCGTAAACCTTCAGGACCTGCTGGCTGGTGCCACGCCCCCCGGCCCACACCGGAGTGCCGTCGGCCAGCCAACCGGCGAAACCGCCTTGTCGGGAGGAAGGCCCCTGGTCACCCAGCCAGCTCCAGGTCTTGACCCGCAGGCGACTGCCCAACTCGCCGACCAGCCGCCCGTCCGCCGCGCCGAGCACCACATCCAGCAGCACCCGACGGGCCTGGTCCTGGGCCGGCAGCATGGCCAGGGCCTTGAGCAGTTCCGCGACCGACACCTGCGTCTGGGGCTGCAAGGCCGGCAGGTCCAACAACCAGGCCGGCGCCTGGCGGGCCTGCCAGTAATCGCGCCAGTTCGAGGCCGAAAGCCCAAGCCGCTGCGGCTCGAAGTACAAGCCACAGGACTTCACCAGCGCCTGATCGCGACCGATGCTCTGTCCGGCATTGCAGCAATAGACCTCTTCCTTCGACTCGCCGCGGCACTCATAGACCGGCTCGCGAGCGTCGGTGTCCACCAACCAGGCGTAGACAAACAGTTTCCACAGACTGCCCAGTGGCGCCTGCAAGGAAGCGGGCAGCGGCTGGCGATCCAGCACCTGGGCCTGGCTCACTCGCAGCAATTGACCGTCGAAGGCCAGGCGCAACGGCTCGTCCTGCGCCGTTGCCAGCGCAGGGATCAAGCACAACAACCACCCAGCCCACCGCCTGCGCATGTCAGTTGACCGTGACCTGACCAAGCGCCGGTTTCTGTTCACGAGCCTGATTCTGCGGCGCGTAGACCTGGGTGAAGCGCACTGGTGGCAAGGTGAACTGGCCTTTCTGGGAGAAGCGCACCAAGTGCCGCAGGCGCAGCTCGCCACTGAGGGCGTCCACCGGTACCGCGTACGCCATCTGGCCGGGCTCGAAGCGGGCCTTTTCCAGGGACGTCGGTTCGCTGTCGGCCTTGCCCATCAACTGGATGCCCCACGTGGTGCGCTCCACATCGGCGCCCGGCGGCAGCGGCACTTCGAGCATGCCGTAGCGCAGCGGCGTCGAGGCCTTGCTGTTGATGATCACTTCATCCAGGTAGAGGCTGTCGCTGGACAACGGTTTGTTGCCCACGGCTTCGAGCTTGAAGGTGAAGGCCTCGTCCCCTGGCACCAGGCGCGACAGGCGCCGGGTGATGGACACCGCCATTGGCGCTACTGGTGGTTGCTGGCTCTGGAAGCTCAGTGCCGCTTGCAATGGGCGCTCCTGGGCACCGGTCAGGGTCAGCGTCGTTGGAAGCTGCGCGCCCTGCCACTGCCAGTAGGTTTCACCGGTCGCGCCCTGCCTGGCGGCCCAGCCTTCGCCCGGTGCCAAGGCCACGGCCGGCGCTGCCTGTTCGATGCTGCGCTGCAACCAGGTCAGGGCCAGGGCCCGTTCCAGGGTGGACTGCTGTGGCAACACGCGCTCCAGCAGCGCGGTGGCGCGGGCCTGATCGAAGCTCTGCAACGACAGCACCAGGGCCTCGACGAACGGCTGGGAGCTGAGTTCCAGTTGCTGTTGAGCCGCATCGGCTTGACGGCTGAAGGCCGCCGGCAACGGCACCTTGGCCTGTTTCGCCAGGGACGCGGTCAGGACACGGGCACTGGCCAAGCCAAGGGCCGAATCCGGCGCGTACATGACCAGGCTGTCTTCGCCGCTGTCCAGCACGCTCTCGCTACTGTCTTCACTGGCCTTCGCCAGATCATCCATCAGGCCGCTGAGCAAGGTGTTCACCGGCAGTTGCATCTGCTTGGCGAACGACAGGATCAACGCCCGTTGCAGCAGCGGCGTATCACCGGCCTGCTTGGCGTAGACCTCCAGCACCCGCTGCCAGTGTTCCGGCGGCAGGCTCAGGGCCAGGGCCTGGCTGGCGTGCCAGTCGGCGTAATAGGCATAGGCGGTGAGGAAGGCATCCGGCTCACCGTCCTGGCCCCACCAGGTGAAGCTCGCCGACGGTCCGGCCATCTGCACCAGGCGCAAGCGGCTGTTTTGCATGATCAACCGCAAGCGGTCGCGGATCTGCGGGTTCGACGCCAGGGTCGGATAGGCGATGCTCAACGGCAGCAGACGGCTGGCGGTCTGCTCGACGCCTCCGTACGGGTAGCTCAGCAGGTCGTCCAGGGCCGAACGGAACAACGCTTGCGGGCTGTCATCCAGGCGCAGGCGAACATCGCTGGCGTCGGCCGGCAGGCTCAGCGGGGTGTCGGCGCCTGCCACGTCAACGCGCTGGCTCTGGGTGACTTGCCAGCCGTTACCAATGGCGTTCAAGTGCATGGCCAGGGCGTCCTGGGTTTCGCCGTTCAACTGCAACTGCACGCTCAAGTCGCCACTGCTCAGTTCCATGGCCGGCAGCGCCACGTAGTTGATGCCGTTTTTCAGCTCCGCCGCCACACGCTGTTCAGCACCGGCGTAACGAATCAGCAGTTCGGCCTTCAGTGGTTTTTCCGCTTGGCTGAACGCGAACAGGCCCAGTTGCGGCTTGTCGCCCGTGCGGAAACGGGTCGGGCCGCTCCACTTCAGGTACAGCGGTTTTTCCGAGGCGATGAACTGCTTCTTCTGCCCCACCTGGCCATCGTCAGCGATCGCCTTGGCCGTGATGCGCCAGCGGGTCAGGGAGTCCGGCATCTTGAAGGTGAAGCGCGCCTTGCCGTTGGCGTCGGTGACTAGCTCCGGTTGCCACGCGGCGGTGTCGACGTCTTCACGCCGCGGCCGCTCCAGCACCTTGACCCCACGTTCGCTGCGGTTGGCCTTGCCCGGCGCGCCGGGGCTGCCAGGCAGCGCCACGTCGTAGCTGATGAACGACAGGCTGGCACTGGTGCGCACGTTATTACGGCGCGGGTGATAGAAGAACTGGTCGATGGTCGGCGCGACTTCCGGTTGCAGGGCATAGACCATTTCGTCCACCACGCTGACCGTCAGGTGCGCCGGGATCGCCTTGCCGGCGAACTGGGTGCTCAGGTCCACGGTCACCGTGTCGCCGGGGCGGTAAGTCGCCTTGTCGGTGACGACGGCAACGTCGATCTGCGGCGTGACCACCTTGATGCCGGCGTTCTGGAAGCTGTACTGGCCGCCCTTGGTGTAGAGCACCGAGAAGGTCAGGTTCGGCGCGAAGGCGTCCTTCACCGGAATGCGCGCGCGGTATTGGGTGTCGCTGAGTTTTTCCATCTTCAGCCAGTCGCCGCCCTTGGACAGCAGCGCCGTGGCCTCGACCTTGTCCCGCTCCAGCGACAGCAACGCATCGCTGACCGGTTCCGGGAAGGTGATCAGCGCCAGCGCTTCGTCACCGGTCTTGTATTCAGGTTTGTCGAAGACGATCTCGACCGTGCCTGGCACGGCCTTGATACCTTCACCGGTCACCGCATGGGCGGCGGCGCCGATGACCCGGCCATGGTCGTCCTTGAGCGTCAGGTTGTAGGTGCCCGGGCGCTCGAAGGTCAGGCTGAAGCCCTTGTCCTTGGCCGCCAGCTTGCCTTCGCCGGTGCTCTGGTCTTCCAGGCGCACCCAAGCGTAGCTGCCGGGTGTCACGGCTTTGGCTTGCTCGTTGCCGCCTTCGTTGGCGTAGCTGAACGCCACTTTCTGGCCGACGGCGCTGAAGCGCTGGGGTGCGCTCAGGCGGAAATTCGCCGCGCCACGGTCGATGAGGATTTCCTTGGTGGTCTTGACCCGATACGCCGCGCCATCGCTGGCGAACACGGTGAGGGTGTAGCGGCTCGGCTTGTCGGCGGCGGGCAGGTCGAGGGTCGCGTTGCCCTTGGCGTCGGTGGTCACTTCGCTGCTGGTCAGTTCCACCGGGAATTGCCCCAGGTATTGCAGCTCGTTATCCACCATCGACAGTTGCTGGGCGCGCAGGCTCAGGCTCACCTTGGCATTCACCACGGGCTTGCCGTCCGGGTACAGCAACACGAGGTTGCCCTTGACCGGCTCGCCGGTCCGGTAATCCTGCTTGGCCAGGTTCAGGGCGATCTCGAAGTGCGGCTTGATGTATTCGGCCACGCGAAAGGCACTGCTGTAGAGCTGGTCCTTGTAGCTGAAGCGCAGTTCATAACCGCCGGCCACGGCGTTTTCCGGCAGTTGGAAACGGCCTTGGGTGCCGGCCTTGGAGTCCAGCTTCAGGGCCAGGGTTTGCAGCGCGGTGCCGGTGGCGTCCAGCACGCTGACATTCACGTCGGCGGCCGCCGGTTGCACCGAATCACGGGCATTCTTGAACTCACGGCCGACGATTTTCAGCGACACCCAGTCCCCCGGGCGGTACAGCGGCCGGTCGGTGAAGGCATAGAGCTTGGTGTCGTAGATTTCGCTGTCGTAATAGAAATTTTCCGAGACGAATACCCCGCCCTCCTCGTCTTCGCCAATGACGAACGAACGTTCCGGGCTGACGTGCTTGAGGCGCAGTAAACCGTCTTCATCGGTGGCACCGCTGCTCATCACGCCCAGGCCGTCGGTCCATAGCACATTGACCTTGGGCACCGAACGCCCTTCATGCTTGCGCGCGGCCCAGACCAGCAATTCGTCGCCGGCAATCTTGCTCACGGCCACGGTGTTGGAAACGAAGACCATGGTGGTCGCGCGGTATTTGCCGATCAGCGCTTCCACCAGGTACAGGCCCGGCTTCAACTGGCCCAGCGGCACATAGACGTTGCCCGGCGCGACGCTGACGAACTCACTGGACGAACCGGCCAGGTTGACCCCGGCTGGCGGCTGGATCGGCTTGGCCTGCCACAGAGGATAACGGAACTGGCTGACCACTGGCAAGCCCGGGATCAAGGCGAACTGTGTCGGCGCTTCATACGGCGTCGGCGCGACCAGGGCGTCGCCAATCTTCAATTCCGGCACTTCTTCGGTGACTTGCTGGCGGGACTCGTAGGAGAACGCCCGCTGCATCACCCGACGGGACTTGCGGTACCAGTTGTCCCACAGGTACGCGAGGGTGTTCGACAGGCCTTCGCCCTTGAACTGGCCGTCGCTGACCACGCGGTGCAGGTTCTTCTGGCGCTTGAGGAAATCCAGCGGCTTGTCGATGCGATAGACGCGAATGTCGGCGCCGCCGTAGGGCTCCATGCGGAACCGACGGTAGTCGCGGCCCGGCGCTTCGAGGCGAACCATGGCCTGTTCGTCGCTGGCGAAGCTGCTGTCGGCCAGCAGGAAGAAACTTTCACCGGCCACCGGCGTGTAGCCGCTGGGCTCCACCGTGTCTTCGGCATTCACGACAGGTGCCAGCAACAGGGCGAACAGCAGGGGCAATTTTGAACACAAGCGCAGCATGCGGGCACCGGTCATTGGGAGAGAAAGTTGAGTCGATAGACGCCGATGAAGTTGGGGTTGGCTGCGTCGGGTATCCATCGGGTGTCCTTCCAGTTCATGAGTTGTTGCAGGCTTGCGGAGCGCATGCCGTTGTCGGTAGGGGTTGTGGTGCCGGTGTGATAGGCGATGTAGCGGCCCATCCAGATCATCAGGTGCTGGTCGTCGCCCTGGTCGAAGAACATCAGGTCGCCGGGGCGGGCCTGGGCGACATCGCGGCCCACCAGGCGACTGTTGAACTGGATCAGCTTGATGGCGTTGACGTAGGGCCCGACCTTGCCGCCGCCCTGCTGCCATTGCTGGGCGAGGCGCCGTTGCGCATCGCTGAGCGGCAGTTCCGGCGGCAGGTAGCGATTGGACAGGCCATTGCTGCGCAGCCATTTTTCATCGTGGACCTTGAGCGCTTCGTTGGCGGCGAAACGCACCAGGCCGGCGCAATCCTGCTGATACCAGCGCGGGCTCGGGCCTCTGCTCAGCTGTTCCTGGGCAATGCGCACGAACCAGGCGCGAAAGACCTGGGATTGCTGCACATCCAGCGCCGGCGCCTCGACGGCAAGCGCCGGCCCGCCGAGCAGCAACGCCAGCAGCAACGTCAACGCGGGGTTGCGGATCAGTGCCGTCACAGCGCTTTCCATTCCAGCGGCAGCCACTGCCAGTGGCCATCCGGCTCGCTGCCTGCAGGCAAGGTCAGCGCGTACTTGCCATAGCCACCGAGGGTGCGCAGTTTCGGGATCAGGTAGGTTTGCGCGGCGTTGTAGAACACCGGCTCCATGTCCTGGGGCAAGCTGTCGAGGGTTTCACGCTGCATCAGTTGCGCCATGGAATCCGGGCCGAAGTAGACCGGCATCAGCAGGTCCTTGGGCACGACGTCGGCCATGGGCGGGAAGCGTTTGTCGAGGGTGCCGAGGGCCTTGTCCACGAGTTTGTCATCGAGGGAGAACAGCAAGGTCGAACCGTGGCGTGCCAGGCTGACCCGCAGGAACGCCTTGCCGGTAATCGCCTCGGGCTGCTCCGCTTCCTTGGCCAGGTAAGGGCCGAAATTGGAGCTGACCTGACGCAGCCACTGGTGTGTCGAGCCTTGTTGTTTCTCGACGACCGGGAAGGCATGTTCGGCGACATTGTTTTCGTAGGCGCCGACCATCGAACCGAACAGGTTGCCCAGGTCGGCATCGAGCTTGCCATCGTCTTCATTCAGGCTCGCCACCAACAGCGGCGTGTACAGGCGCGAATCGGCGTACCAGCACAGGCCTGCGGCGCCGGCCACATGATCGACCATGGCCTGGGCGGCTTTTTCGTCGGCGCCGAGTTTGACCAGCAACGGTTTCTGTTGCTCGGCGGCCAGGGGCAAGGCTACGCAGGCGCTGGCGCCCATGGGCATGGCTTGCCAGATCGGCTTGAAGTCGAAGTCCGGCTGGTTTTCCAGCTCGTCCATGGCCAGGAAGCTGTGCCAGCCCTTGTCGTCCATGTCGAAACGCAAACCGGCAAAGTTCGGGATGAAACGCTGGTAGCCCATGGCGAGCACGCTGGCGTTGACCGAGATGCGTTGCTTGACCTCCGGCGCCTTGGGCGGCAGGCCGAAGGCTTCGGGGAACAGTTTGTCGCCGTTGAGCAAGGCGGCCAGGGCGGTGGTCGAAACACTGCCCGGTTCAACCGCGGAGCCGCTGGCCGGGTCGTACAGCTTGGTCGGGTTGGACAGCACCACCAGCTTGTCGCCATGGGAGGCGAAGAGCAGGGATTTGCTGGCGTTGTAGCTGAGCTGGTAGAGCGCAACGTCGTCACCGCCGACCTTCAGGTCGCTGAGCTTGCTCAGTTGCGCGTCATCCAGTGCGACCTTCGCCAACGGCTCCAGCACCTTCGCCAGGCCACCGCGATCCATCACCAACAGGAAATCCTTGAGGCGACCGTCCGCACCGCGCCACAACGCGACGTCGGCTGGCTGGTCGAAAAGCTCTTCGATCAGGCTGTCCTGCAGCTTGAGGTCATGCTCGTAGATGATCCGGCGCAGGCTGCCGATCAGCCCGAGGCGGTCAGCGTGGGCTTCGTAATAGAAGACGAAGTCCTCGGTGAGCGTGGCCTTGAGGAACGGCACCGCCAACAGGTCCTTGGGCAACTGGCTCAGGGAGTGCGCCTCGAGCAAGCCGTCGGGGCGGCTCAGGCCGAGTTTTTCCAACGCCAACTCCATGGGCGGCGCCTTGGGCTTGGTCATGAACCAGCCCAACCCGGCGGCCACACCTGCTACCAGGCACAGCCCGATCAGTATCGCCGGCCAGCGGCGCACAGGTTTGGCGACAGGGGTCGGCGTGGTCGGGGAAGCAGTGTTGTCGCTCATATTCACAAGGGCCTGTTCATCCGTGGAGCGGATACTTAGTAGTTGAAAGTCTTGACCAGCAACAGATCGCCAATGGCGCGCAGGGGCACGACAAAGGTCTCGCGTTTTTCATCGACGGTGTTTTCGTTGAGCACCAGGTTGATCTGCGAGGTGATCACCTCGTTCTGGTTGCTGGCCTCATCAAAGTTGTAGCCGCCGTTGCCGTAGTTGCCCCAATAGTTCACGTAGACCAGGTAGGTGCCGTGCATCGGCGCGGTCATGGTGAACATTTCAGGGCCGGGGCCATCGACGCCATCCGGGTCGAGGCCGCCGCCGTTGGTCAGCGCCGGTCGACCGAAGAACGCATGCTGGCCGTCGGGCGTCACGATGTGCAGGTCCAGTTCGGCCTTGGGATCGTCCCAGCCCAGCACCACACGGATCTGCGCCGGGGTGCGCAGGTTGTTGGCTTCATAGAATTGCACGCGCTTGAGGGAGCGGCCTTCGGAGCTGCGCACCTCGACGCTGTTGGAACCGGCGCCGAACGCATACGGCCGGGCGAAACGCCCCTCGTCGTCGGTATAGAGATTCAGTGGATTGCCGTTGACCGCCAGGCTATGGGGCTGGCGAGCCGTGCCCATGTCCTTTATCCGGCCCTCGATCATCGTGCGGTTGCGCTGCACGCCTCGGTCGATGGGCGGGGTGGGATAGGCGACCTGGGGGTTTTCCGTGCGATCGAGCAGGCCACTGTAGCGCCAGCCCCCGACCGGCTCCGACAGCTCGGCCGAAGGCTCGGCCCACGCCAACGGCGCACCGAGCAACACGATCAATAAAGAAAGAAAACGCACGTATGCCTCCTGCCATGCACAACGCAACCCGGCGCCCTTCCTCGGCGCTGCTTGTCATTATTCGGGTTTCGTCTGGAGGCCCCGTTACAAGGGGCCGTAGATGGCGCGAAGAGTAGCTATTCGGCGGATTTTCCACAATCGGGGAACGCGCGATTCTGTGTGGGAAATCACGTACTGAGAGGTGAATGAGCCGAATAATAGTCTTATTCGGCTCACGAAATGAGCCGAATAAGACTATTATTCGGCTCATTCATCTTTGGACAGGCGCATGGCACCCCATTGGATCTGGCAACAGCCCGACTGGCCCGGCTTCCGCTGGCAAGCTGAAGCATTGGCACCGCTGCTTCGCGAATGTGTGCAGACCCAAGGCCAGTTGCTCGGCATGACGGGCGCGATCACGGCTTCGCTCAGTGCCCAGAGCGAACTGGATGCCTTGCTGCAAAACATCGTGACCTCTTCGGCTATCGAAGGAGAGCAATTGAATGTCGGCTCGGTGCGCTCGTCCCTGGCTCGCCGCCTCGGCCTGGAACAAGGCGACGACACGCCGGTCAGCCAACGCAGCGAAGGCTTGGCGAACCTCTTGCTGGACGCGACCCGGCATTTCAACCAGCCCCTGACTGTCGAACGCTTGCTGGAATGGCATGAGTGGTTGTTCCCTGATCAAACCAGCGACTTTGCCCACCGACAGATCCGCATAGGTACGCTGCGCGGTGACGAACCGATGCAAGTAGTCTCAGGCAGGTTGGACCGCCCCACCGTTCACTTCGAGGCGCCTCCTCGCCAGGGTCTTGAGCAGCAATTGCAAACGTTCATCGACTGGTTCGAGACCAGTCGTCATCAGGCCGACCTCGATCCGTTGTTGCGGGCTGGCATCGCTCATTTCTGGTTCGTCACCCTGCATCCATTCGACGATGGCAATGGCCGCCTGACCCGCACCCTGACCGACCTGGCACTGGCCCAGGGCGAGGCCCAGGCAATCCGTTTCTACGCCATGTCCGTGAGCATCCTCGACGACCGCGCCGGTTATTACCGGATCCTGGAGAACAGCCAGAAGGCCACACTGGATATCACCGCCTGGCTGACCTGGTTTCTGCAGACGTTGCTGCGCAGCCTCCAGCAGGCGATGAAGCAGATCGACAGCGTGTTTTGCAAAGCGAGATTCTGGCAAGTTCATCGCAATAGCGCGCTTACGCCTGAGCAGATCAAGGTACTCAACCGAATGCTCGATGGCGGTGAAAAAGGCTTCGAGGGCGGAATCAGCGCAGCCCAATACCAAGCGGTGGCGAAGGTTTCCAAGGCGACGGCGACCCGCCATCTCGCCGAACTGCTGGAGAAAGGCTGCCTGGAACGAATGCCTGGCGGTGGACGCAGTACCCGGTATCGGGTCAGTTATCCAGACACATAAGATCACCTGTGGCGAGGGGATTTATCCCCGTTGGGTTGCGAAGCAGCCCCAATAAAGCTTGAAGAAAGTTCGCCTGAAGCATCGAGGCAGATGAGCGAGGGGGTCGCTTCGCAACCCAGCGGGGATAAATCCCCTCGCCACAGGTCCATCATGCCCCGTCCAAGCGGTTCTGCCTTCCTAGCCGATATAAGGCCAGCCCGCCTGCCCTGATTTGCCCCAAAACCCCATGTCTGCTAGTGTCGCGCCGGTTTAACAGTCAACCGGAATAGCCGCCATGGCCCGCAAAAAAGCTGCACTGGATTTCGAACAATCTCTGGCCGACCTGCAAACGCTGGTGGAACGGCTGGAGAACGGCGAATTGTCGCTGGAAGACTCGCTGACCGCCTTCGAGCAGGGTATCGGCTTGACTCGCGACTGCCAGGCGGCGCTGGCCCAGGCCGAGCAGAAGGTGCAATTGCTGCTCGAGCGCGACGGTGAGCTGACCGAAGAGCCTTTCGACGCGGAACAACCTGAATGATCGGTGCCTATCAGGCCAGCAGCCAGGCCCGGGTCAATGCTGCACTGGATACGTTGTTCAGCGCCCCGAGCCCGGAACTGGCGCGCCTGTACGAAGCCATGCGCTACAGCGTGATGAACGGCGGCAAGCGTGTGCGGCCGCTGTTGGCCTATGCCGCGTGCGAAGCCTTGGGCGGCCAGGCCGAACAGGCCAATGGCGCGGCCTGCGCGGTGGAGCTGATCCACGCGTATTCGCTGGTGCACGACGACTTGCCGGCCATGGACGATGATGACCTGCGCCGCGGCCAGCCGACCACCCACAAGCAATTCGACGAAGCCTGCGCGATCCTGGCCGGCGACGGCTTGCAGAGCCTGGCGTTCAGCGCCCTGCTGGACCCGGCCCTGAGCGACTGCCCGGCGCAGATTCGCCTGGACATGGTCAGCGCCTTGGCGCTGGCGGCGGGCCCCGCAGGAATGGTCGGCGGCCAGGCCATCGACTTGGGTTCGGTGGGCCTGAAGCTGGACCAGAGCGCCCTGGAATACATGCACCGGCACAAGACCGGCGCGCTGATCGAGGCCAGCGTCCAGCTCGGTGCCCTGGCCAGCGGCCGGGCCATCCCCGAGCAGTTGCAAGCCTTGCAGACCTACGCCCGGGCCATTGGCCTGGCGTTCCAGGTGCAGGACGACATCCTCGACGTTGAAAGCGATACCCAGACCCTCGGCAAACGCCAGGGCGCCGATATCGCCCGGGACAAGCCGACCTACCCGGCCCTGCTCGGCCTCGACGCGGCCAAGGTCTACGCCCTGGAGTTGCGCGACCAGGCCTTGGCCGCGCTGCGACCCTTTGACGCGGCGGCCGAGCCGTTGCGCGACTTGGCGCGCTATATCGTCGAACGACGCAGCTGATACAGGGTCAACCCATTCATAAGTGCGTATCGGCCAAGTTCCGGCCTACGCGTGGGCAGCTTGCGATGCATAAGGTAAACTGCCGCCTCTTTCTATACCTATAACGATTCGCCTGATGCCCACGACGTTTCAAGAGATTCCCCGCAAGCGCCCGACCACGCCCCTGCTGGACCGCGCCAACACGCCGGACGGCCTGCGTCGCCTGGGTGAAGCCGAGCTGGAAACCCTGGCCGATGAGTTGCGCCTGGAACTGCTCTATACAGTCGGCCAGACCGGTGGGCACTTCGGTGCCGGCCTGGGCGTCATCGAGCTGACGATCGCGCTGCATTACGTGTTCGACACCCCGGACGACCGGCTGGTGTGGGACGTCGGGCACCAGGCCTATCCGCACAAGATCCTGACCGGCCGTCGCGAGCGCATGGGCACGCTGCGCCAGAAGGACGGCATCGCCGCCTTCCCGCGCCGTTCCGAGAGCGAATACGACACCTTTGGCGTCGGCCATTCCAGCACGTCCATCAGCGCCGCCCTGGGCATGGCGATTGCCGCCCGCCTGCAAAACAGCGAGCGCAAGGCCATTGCCGTGATCGGCGACGGCGCACTGACCGCGGGCATGGCTTTCGAGGCGCTGAACCATGCGCCGGAAGTCAACGCCAACATGCTGGTGATCCTCAACGACAACGACATGTCGATCTCGCGCAATGTCGGCGGGTTGTCCAACTACCTGGCGAAGATCCTCTCCAGCCGCACCTACGCCAGCATGCGCGAAGGCAGCAAGAAGGTCTTGTCGCGCCTGCCCGGTGCCTGGGAAATCGCCCGCCGCACCGAAGAATACGCCAAGGGCATGCTGGTGCCCGGCACGCTGTTCGAAGAACTGGGCTGGAACTACATCGGCCCCATCGACGGCCACGACCTGCCCACCCTGATCGCCACCCTGCGCAACATGCGCGACCTCAAGGGCCCGCAGTTCCTGCACGTGGTCACCAAGAAAGGCAAAGGCTTCGCCCCGGCGGAAGTCGACCCGATCGGCTACCACGCCATCACCAAGCTCGAACCCCTGGACGCCCCGGCCGCCGCGCCGAAAAAAGCCAGTGGACCGAAGTACTCCAGCGTTTTCGGCCAATGGCTGTGCGACATGGCCGCCGCCGATCCACGCCTGGTGGGCATCACCCCGGCGATGAAGGAAGGCTCGGACCTGGTGGCGTTCAGCGAACGCTACCCACAGCGCTATTTCGACGTGGCGATTGCCGAGCAGCACGCCGTGACCCTCGCCGCCGGCATGGCCTGCGAAGGCGCCAAGCCGGTGGTGGCGATCTATTCGACCTTCCTGCAACGGGCCTACGACCAGTTGATTCATGACGTCGCGGTGCAGAACCTCGACGTGCTGTTCGCCATCGACCGTGCCGGCCTGGTGGGCGAAGACGGCCCGACCCACGCCGGCAGCTTCGACCTGTCGTTCCTGCGCTGCATCCCCGGCATGCTGGTGATGACCCCGAGCGATGAAAACGAGCTGCGCAAGATGCTCACCACCGGCCACCTGTTCGATGGCCCGGCGGCGGTGCGCTACCCTCGTGGCACCGGCCCGAACGCGACCCTCTCGACCGACCTCGAACCCATCGAGATCGGCAAGGGCGTGATTCGTCGCCAGGGCAAGCAAACCGCCCTGCTGGTGTTCGGCGTGCAACTGGCCGAGGCCTTGAAAGTCGCCGAGACCTTGGACGCTACCGTGGTGGACATGCGTTTCGTCAAACCCCTGGATGAAGCCCTGGTGCGCGAAATGGCCGGCAGCCATGACCTGCTGGTGACCATCGAGGAAAACGCCATCATGGGCGGTGCCGGCGCGGCGGTCAGCGAGTTCCTGGCCCGGGAGAACATCCTCAAGTCGGTGCTGCACCTGGGCCTGCCGGACAGCTACGTCGAACACGCCAAGCCGGCGCAGATGCTCGCCGAATGCGGGCTGGACGAGGCGGGGATCGAAGCGGCGGTGCGCCAGCGGTTGCAGCTGTTGGGCCTGTAACTTTCAAACAATACAGAACCCTGTGGGAGCGGGCTTTCGCGAGCAAGCCCGCTCCCACATTGGCTTGCGTGAAGCACACATGATCGGAACCCCCATGAAACTCCGCCTCGCCCTAACCCTGTCCCTACTGCCAACCCCAGACCTGCTGGCCGACACCTTCGAACGCGACCAGGCCTTGAAGCTGCCCGACATCGTGATCAGCGCCAACCGCCAGGTCGAGGCCCGCAACGACAGCAGTGCCGCCAACACCGTGTTCACCCGCGACGACATCGAGCGCTTGCAACCGGCCAGTGTCACGGACTTGCTCAGCCGCGTGCCGGGGGTGCAAGTGGCGCCGCTGGGTGGGCGCGGCAGCCTGCCGGGGATTTACATCCGCGGGACCAAATCGGCCCAGAGCCTGGTGCTGGTGGACGGCCAGCGCATCGGCAACGCCACCTCCGGTGACAGCAACCTGCAACGCCTGAACATCAACCAGATCGAGCGCGTGGAAGTGCTGCGCGGTTCGCGTTCGGTGATCTACGGCGCCGACGCGGTGGGCGGGGTGATCCAGATTTTCACCCGGCGCGGCAACACTCAAGGCCTGCAACCGCGCCTGCATATGGGGGTCGGCAGCCACCAGACCTGGGAGCGCAGCCTGGGCCTGTCCGGCGGCGACGAGCAAACCCGTTTCAACCTCGGTGCCAGCCTCGACGACAGTGACGGTAGCAACCGGACCCACGAGTCCTACGCCAGCGACCGCGACGACGATGCCAACCGCAACCAGTCCTTCAGCCTGAGCCTGAGCCATGCGGCCAGCGATGACCTGGAAGTTGGCCTGAACCTGCTGGATAACCGCGGCAAAAGCGAATACGACAACCCGTTCGGCCGCTTCGACCCGAGCACGTTCGAGTCCCTGCCCCAACAACCCTACAGCGAGTTCGCGGTGAGCAGCTTCAGCACCTATGTGGACGGGCGCATCAACGACGCCTGGAAATCCCGCCTGGAACTGGGCCACAGCGAGAACCGCGAAAAGACCTTCGACAAGCTCAGCGATGTCCGCGAAGTCTTCAACACCTACCGCGATTCGGTGACCTGGCAGAACGATGTGACGCTGGACGAGCGCAACAGCCTGATCGTCGGCGGCGACTGGTATCAGGACCGGGTCAACAGCAGCACGCCGTTCGACGAAGACAGCCGCTGGAACCGCGCAGCGTTCATCCAGCACCGCTTCCAGGCCGAAACGTTCTCGACTGAACTGGGCCTGCGTCGCGACCAGAACCAACAGTTTGGCGGCCAGAACAGTTGGAGCGGCACCTTCACCCTGCCGGTCGATCCGGCCAACGACCTGTTGCTGACCTACAGCGAGAGCTTCCGCGCACCAACCTTCAACGACCTCTACTACCCAGACTTCAGCAACCCCGGCCTGAAGCCCGAGACGGCCAAGAGCTACGAGCTGCAATGGCGCAGCCAACTGAGCGACAGCGCCCGCCTGGAAACCTCGCTGTACCGCACCGACCTGGAAGACGCGATCATTTTTGGTCGCGACTCACGCCCGCAGAACGTCGCCTCGGCGCGGATCAACGGCTTTGAAATGGCCTATCTGCAGGATGTATTCGGCTGGCAGGGCAATCTGGCCCTGGCCATCATCGACCCGCGCGACCGCGACAGCGGTCACACCCTGGCTCGCCGCGCTCGACGGACCTTGAGCCTGGACCTGGACCGGCAATTCGACCGCCTCGGCCTGGGCGCCACCTGGCAAGCGGTGAGCGGCAGCTATGACGATGAAGACAACCGCAACGCCCTGGGCGGCTATGCCCTGCTCGGGTTGCGCGGCAGTTGGGCGCTGACCCGGGAGGTGAAGCTGGAGATGAAGGTGGATAACCTGCTGGACAAGGGTTACAGCCGGGCGCTGTATAGCCACGATGGGGGGCAGTATGGGTATCGGGAGGACGGTCGGGCGTGGTTGTTTGGGGTGACGTGGACACCGTCACTCTGATCCAGAGCTTGTGGTGCTTGGACTGGCCTCTTCGCGGGCAAGCCCGCTCCCACAGTTGATCGATGTTGCCGGCTAGGACGCGGTCAACTGTGGGAGCGGGCTTGCTCGCGAAGGCCGCGCCGCGGTCTATCGGTCTGGCGCAATCAACTCACATAGCCGCGCCGTCGCCTCGATCATCTGCCCACTGGGCCGTTCCAGGCCTTTGTCATTGACCAACAACAACCGCCCCTGCGCCACCACCGGCCAGGTTTTCCAGGCATCGAGCTGCGTCTGTTCCGTGGCCAGGATGACTTGCGGATTACGTTGCAGCACCGCTTCCACACTCACCTGCGGCGCCGGCACGCTCAGCTCGGCAAAAACGTTGTGGGCACCGCATACGCTCAGCGCATCACTGATGATCTGCCCGCCACCAACGGTGTACAGCGGCCGGTCCCAGACCTGGTAGAACACCGGCAACGGCGGGTCTCGTCGATAGCGCTGGCGTAGCGCCTCGAGACGCACGCGCAACTGCGCTGCCCGCTGCACACCCCGCTCCGGGCGGCCGATCTGCTGGGCGATGACTTCGATTTGCGTGATGAGTTGGTCGAGGCTGCGGGGCTCGGCGACATGGATGGGGATGCCCAGGCCCTTGAGCTGCTCGCGCTGGGCCGGGCCGACACTGCCAGGCCAGAGCAGGAGCAGATCGGGCTTGAGGCTGAGCAAGCGCTCCATGTCCAGTTGCCCGTAACGGCCTACCGAGGGCACGTCCTTGAGCGCCGGCGGGCGATCCCCGCCATCCAGCACGCCCACCAACAGGTCGGCGGAGCCCAGTTCAACGACGATTTCCGACAGCGATGGCGCCAGGCTGACGACCCGCGAGGCAGCCATCGTCGAGGCGCTGACGGCCAGCA
This sequence comes from Pseudomonas sp. NFACC24-1, assembly GCF_900115235.1. Lineage (NCBI taxonomy): Bacteria > Pseudomonadati > Pseudomonadota > Gammaproteobacteria > Pseudomonadales > Pseudomonadaceae > Pseudomonas > Pseudomonas sp. NFACC24-1. Next base: position 61,313 of record NZ_FOVS01000025.1, on the reverse strand, counting down.
GCAACACCGCCAGCCAGCGGCTCATCAGCCGAGTTGACGCGGGATGCGGTACAGGTAGAACAACACGGCGGTCGACAAGGCCAGCAGCATCAGCGGCACCGCTTCCAGGCCCACGAACACCGCCAGGGCGCCGATCCAGGCCGGTAGCCCGGCCACCAGGAAGGCGGCGCGGCGACGGGCCGCCAGGTCGATCCAGGCCTGGGGCTCTTCGGGTGTGTCGAGGGCTTTCTGGGTGGCGACCAGGGCTTGCTTGTACGGCCCGAAGAATCGCAGGCTGACAAACATCGACGCCAGGCCGGCAATGAACAACGGCATCGCCAGCACCGGCAGAATCCCTTCGCCCTGGCCGAACACCGCATTGATCACAAACAGTGGCAGCAAGGCCAGGGCCAGGTATTTCCACCAATTGACCGACAGCCGCCGCCGAACCTGACCGCGCGTCACGCCCGGTCAACCTCGCCTTGGTGCTCGTTGCCCATCATGTGGTCGAGCTTGCTGGCCTTGGTTGCCAGGTAGAGCTTGTTGTGGGGATTGTGACCGGTGTGCAGCGGCACACGCTCGGCCACCACGATGCCCATGTCGGTCAATGCCTTGACCTTGCGCGGGTTGTTGGTCATCAAGCGCAGCGACTTCACGCCCAGATGCTCCAGCATCGGCAGGCAGATGCTGTAGTCGCGCATGTCGGCGGCAAAGCCCAGGCGCTCGTTGGCTTCCACGGTATCGGCGCCGCCATCTTGCAGTTCATAGGCGCGGATCTTGTTCAACAGGCCAATGCCACGGCCTTCCTGGCGCAGGTACAGCAGCACGCCACGGCCTTCGCGGGCGATGGCCTGCAGCGCGGCCTCGAGTTGCGAACCGCAATCGCAGCGCTGGCTGAACAGGGCGTCGCCGGTCAGGCATTCGGAATGCAGGCGACCCAGCACCGCAGAACCGTCGGCGAAATCACCCAGGCTGAGCACGACATGCTCGCGGCCGGTGGCTTCATCGAGAAAACCATGCATGGTGAATTGCGCAAAGGGCGTTGGCAGCTTGGAAGCGGCAACAAAAACGACAGGCACCGGTGTGCTCCTGATCTAGTACTGGAGTTTCGCAGAGGCGGGCATTGTAACAGCACGTCCCGACCGACGCTTAGGCTGAATTGTCGCCCATAACCATCGAAAAGTTTGATTACGGCTTCGGTGGCTTGCCATTCTCGTCGAAAGGATAAGGTTGCTTCCAATGTTCGAAAATCGGCTTGAGCTGGCCGGTTTTCACCAGCACTTCCATCCGCCGGTCGAACAGCTCGCTCAATGCTCGTCCATTGGCGTTGTTGGCAAAGCCCAGGTAGAGGGGCAAATTGATCAGCGGCGAGCGTTTGAACTGCTTCGGGTTATCGGCCTTGGCGAGCACTTCTTCGATTTCCATCGACGCATCGATGTAAAAATCCGCTCGCTCATGGATCAGCATCGGCAAGATACCCACCGCCCGGTGGATCTCATTGAAACGCCGGATGTTGGGCAGGTAGTTGTTGTATTCGTACCCGCGCATCCATACCAGCCGATAGTTGCCAATCGTCGCCAGGGTGGGCGTCGGCTTGGAGGCCAACCCCAAGGCATAGATGTGATCGACGTCGTAGTGCCACTTCGGGTAAAGCACGCCTTCGGATTCATCCCGATAGGCGCCGACCTGCACATCGACCTCGCCGCGCTGCACCAGCCCTATCGAACGGGTGTAGGGCACGCTGCGGATTTCCAGCTTGACGCCTTCAGGTTCGAACACCGCGCGCAAGATGTCCCAGCCCATGCCCTGGCCATCGGCCTGGGTGTAATCGGCCCACTCCTCGCTGGCCGCGCGGACCTTGTCAGGCAGCGGTGCCGACTCGGCCACCCTCACACCCGCACAGGCGCCTAGACACAGCAACAGCAGTAGTGCGCGGCTTACGCCCATGCCTGGCTCCTTCAGGTGAAACACCACACCAATCCTTGCATTGCCAGCCAGGCGAAAACCCCGGCCAATACATCGTCGAGCATGATCCCGACGCCTCCGTGCACATGTCGATCGATCCAGCGGATCGGCCACGGCTTGAGGATATCGAAGAAGCGGAACACCAGAAATCCCGTCAGCAACCAATACCAGCCTTCCGGCACGAGCCACAAGGTGATCCACATGCCGACCATTTCGTCCCAGACGATGCCTTCATGGTCGTGCACCCGCAGGTCGTCCGCCACCTTGCCACACAGCCAGAAGCCAAACAGCATGGTGATGCCGAGCATCAACCAGTAGCCCCAGTCCGGCAACATCTGCCACAACGGTATGAAGGGTAGCGCAACCAGCGAGCCCCAGGTGCCCGGCGCCTTGGGTAAAGTGCCCGATCCAAAGCCAAATGCGAGGAAATGCCAGGGATTGCGCCAGACCGAAGGCGGAACGAACTCTGCCGGGACCTGGTTGGGATGATCTGTCACGGTGTCTCCCGAAAATGTTGATAGCCCCGTACGTGCGGGGTGATGTCGTGCCCGTCGCTGTCCACCAGCGTGACGCCTTGCCCGGCCAGGACGCTGCCGATCACATGGATCGGCCAGCCTGCGGCCTGCAACGCCGGCAATCGGCCCGGTGGCAGGGCGAACAGCAGCACATAATCGTCACCGCCACTCAGGGCGGCCTGCGCGGCATCGGCTCCACCAAGAAACGCTACCAGAGCGTTGGACAGCGGCAGTCGGTCCCGTTCAACCTGCAAGGCTACCCCGGACGCCAGGGCGATATGCCCGCAATCGGCCAGCAGGCCATCGGAAATATCCATCGCCGCGCTGGCCTTTCCCCGCAACGCCAGGCCCAAGTCGATCTGCGGTCGGGGCGACCAATAATGAGCCAGCAGTGGCTCGGCAATCACAGGCTCGGCGCGACGCTGGCCAAGCACCAACGGCAAGGCGCCGGCGGCATTGCCCAGTTCGCCGCCGACACACAGCAGGTCGCCGGGCCGCGCGCCGCTGCGGGTCAGGGCCTGGCCGGAAGGCACGTGGCCGAACACGGTCATGGTCAGGCTCAACGGCCCACGCGTGGTGTCCCCTCCCACCAGCGCCACGCCACAGGCCAGGGCCATCTGGTTCAAACCGCGGGCATAGGCTTGCAGCCAATCGGTGGTCACCGTCGGCAAGGTCAGGGCAAGGGTAAAGGCCAAAGGCTTGGCGCCCATGGCGGCCAGGTCGCTGACCGCCACGGCCAGCGAGCGCTGGCCGAGCAGGAATGGCTCGCAAGAGTCTGGAAAATGCACACCGGCCACGAGCGTGTCGGTGGAGACCGCCAGCTGTTCCCCGGGAGGAACGGCCAGCAAGGCGCAGTCGTCGCCGATCCCCAGCGCAACGCCCTCGCCGCCCTGCGCGCAAGGCGCGGCGGCGAAGTAGTTACGGATCAGCTCAAACTCACCCATTGGGATAACAAGCGCCAATCAGCGCTTGAACGCCTTCACTTCAGCTTCACGCAGGCGCGGGGCGAGCTTGTCGAGCACACCGTTGACGAACTTGTGGCCATCGGTGGAACCGAAGACTTTCGCCAGTTCGATCCCTTCGTTGATCACCACGCGGTACGGCACGTCGACGCGCTTGAGCAGTTCCCAGGTGGACAGACGCAGAACCGCCAGTTCAACCGGATCCAGCTCTTCGATGGTCAAGTCCAGGCAAGGCGTGAGCGCGGTGTCGATTTCGGTCTTGAACTGCGGGACCCCGTGCAGGATCTCGCGGAAATAAGCACCGTCGACATCACTGAAATCGTTATCGACCCGAAACTGCGCTTCGATCTCGTTCAGCGATTGCTTGGCCATGTGCCATTGATACAGCGCCTGGGTCGCGAGCTGACGGGCTTCGCGACGCTTGGCGCTTTTCGACGGCTTGCCGGCGTCCGCAGGCTTTGGATCGCGCGGGTTGAAACGATCGCTTTCGTCGCTAATCACTTGGCCTCCAACTGCGCCAGCAGGCTGACCATTTCCAGGGCGGACAGGGCAGCTTCGGCACCTTTGTTACCGGCCTTGGTGCCGGAACGCTCGATGGCTTGTTCGATGGAATCAACGGTCAGCACGCCAAAAGCGACCGGCACGCCGAATTCCATGGACACCTGGGCCAGGCCCTTGGTGCATTCGCCAGCCACGTATTCGAAGTGCGGAGTACCGCCACGAATGACCGCGCCCAGGGCGATGATCGCCGCATATTCGCCCTTTTGAGCGACTTTCTGCGCAACCAGCGGAATTTCGAAGGCGCCAGGGGCACGGATGATGGTGATGTCGCTTTCGCTCACGCCATGGCGAACCAGGGCATCGACCGCACCGCCAACCAGGCTCTCGACCACGAAACTGTTGAAACGGCCCACTACCAGAGCGTAGCGGCCTTTAGGGGCGATGAAGGTACCTTCGATGGTCTTCAGGGTCATTCGTCAGATCTCTTAAAGAGCCAGAGCGCGTTCTATACGCGCTCCTTCAGTGATATTAGCCACGAATTACAGCACTCGCAGATCCCGCATTGCCGCTCACTTGCGCATCTTTGTGGTGAGGGGATTTATCCCCGCTGGGCTGCGAAGCGGCCCCTTTTTTGGGACTGCTGCGCAGTCCAGCGGGGATAAATCCCCTCGCCACACATGAATCCCTCAAGTGAACAATAATGCCGGAACCCCGGGCCATTATTCGGAGGGCACGTATTCTACAACTTCCAGATCGAAACCGGATATCGCATTAAATTTCATCGGCGCGCTCATCAGGCGCATTTTACGCACGCCCAGGTCACGAAGGATCTGCGAACCGGCACCGACGATGCTGTAGGTGGTCGGTTTTTTCACCACTGCCTGATCGCCGGTTTCACGAATGTGCGCCAGCAGCACGTCGCCATCGAGTGGGTGACCGAGCAACAACACCACGCCGCTGCCGGCCTCAGCCACCGCGGCCATGGCGGCCCGCAGGCTCCAGCGGCCGGGTTGCTTGACCATCAGCAGGTCGCGCAGCGGGTCCATGTTGTGCACGCGCACCAGGGTCGGCTCTTCGGCGCATACGGTGCCCAGGGTCAGCGCCATGTGCACGTCGCCTTCCACCGAGTCGCGGTAGGTCACCAGGTTGAACTGGCCCAGTTCGCTGTCCAGCGGCTGCTCGGCAATCCGCTGAACGGTACGTTCGTGGATCATCCGGTAGTGGATCAGGTCGGCGATGGTGCCGATCTTGATGTTGTGTTCGGCGGCGAAGGTTTCCAGCTCCGCGCGACGGGACATGGTGCCGTCGTCGTTCATCACTTCGCAGATCACGCCACTGGGTTCGAAGCCGGCCATGCGTGCCAGGTCGCACGCCGCTTCGGTGTGGCCGGCGCGGGCCAGGGTGCCACCGGCCTGGGCCATCAGCGGGAAGATGTGGCCGGGGCTGACGATATCTTCGGCCTTGGCGTCCCGGGCGGCGGCAGCCTGTACGGTGCGCGCGCGATCAGCGGCGGAGATCCCGGTGGTCACGCCTTCGGCGGCCTCGATGGACACGGTGAACTTGGTGCCGAAGCCCGAACCGTTGCGTGGCGCCATCAGCGGCAGCTTCAGCAGTTCGCAGCGCTCGCGGGTCATCGGCATGCAGATCAGCCCACGGGCGTGCTTGGCCATGAAGTTGATGTGTTCGGCCTTGCAGCACTCGGCGGCCATGATCAGGTCGCCTTCATTCTCGCGGTCTTCGTCATCCATGAGGATGACCATCTTGCCTTGGCGGATGTCTTCAACCAGTTCTTCGATGCTATTGAGCGCCACGCGGCACCCCCTTGGGTCAGGATTTGAGGTAGCCGTTGGCGGCCAGAAAACTTTCGGTGATGTTACCGGCCCGCCGCTGTGAAGAGTCAGGCTCTGCGGCCTTGTCTCCCATAAGCAGGCGTTCCAGGTAACGGGCCAGCAAGTCGACTTCCAGGTTGACCCGGCGACCTGGCCGGTACGAAGCCATGATGGTTTCGCTCAACGTGTGGGGAATGATCGTCAGCAGGAATTCGGCGCCATCCACCGCGTTGACCGTCAGGCTGGTGCCGTCGACAGTGATCGAGCCTTTATGGGCGATGTACTTGGCCAGCTCCTTCGGGGCGCGGATACGAAACTCCACGGCCCGGGCGTTATCCGTGCGCGAAACCACTTCGCCGACGCCGTCCACGTGGCCGCTGACCAGATGCCCGCCCAGGCGAGTGGTGGGGGTCAGGGCTTTTTCCAGGTTGACCGGGCTGCCGCTCTTGAGGTCGTTCATGGCCGTGCAGTCGAGGGTTTCGCGGCTGACGTCCGCCAGGAAGCCGTTGCCTGGCAGTTCAACGGCGGTCAGGCAAACGCCGTTTACCGCGATGCTGTCGCCCAGCTTGACGTCGCTCAGGTCGAGCTTGCCGGTTTCGACATAGACCCGCACATCGCCGCCCTTGGGGGTGAGTGCACGGATGCTGCCGATGGATTCGATGATGCCGGTAAACATGGAGTCCTCCTCGAGAACGGGCCGCCGCGTGAGCGAAAGCCGGGAATTATACGCTGGCCGGTGGCACGGGAACGGCGATGACTCGCCAGTCATCGCCCACGGCGCGGATTTCGGTGATTTTCAGCTGGGGAGCGTCCTTCATCTGCGCCAGCGGCCAGTCCAGCAGTGGCCGCGCCGAAGAACCGAGGAACTTGCCGGCGATGAAAATCTGGAACTCGTCCACCAACCCCAGTCGGGCGAAAGCCCCCGCCAGGCGCGGACCGGCCTCCACCAGTACTTCATTGACATCCCGGGCAGCCAGCGCCACCAGCAGCCGACGCAGATCGACCTGACCGTCATCGCCCGCCACGATCATGCATTCGGGACCGTTGGCGTATTGTTCTTCCACCGCCATGCAGGTAGCGACCAGCGCCGGGCCGGCCTTGAAGAACGGCGCATCCAGTGGCACCCGCAGGCGTCCGTCCACCAGTACCCGCAGCGGCGGACGGCTCATGACCAACGCAGTCTGCTCGGCATCCAGCCCGAGTTCATCGGCGCGCACGGTCAGCCGGGCGTTGTCCGCCAGTACCGTATCGGCACCGGTCAGCACCACACTGGCCTGGGCGCGCAGGCGTTGGACCGCCGAACGTGCGGCCGGGCCGGTGATCCACTGGCTTTCGCCGCTTTCCATGGCGGTGCGGCCATCCAGGCTCATGGCGAGCTTGACCCGCACGAACGGCAGGCCCTGTTCCATGCGTTTGAGAAAACCTTCATTGAGCTTGCGCGCCTCACCTTCCAGCACGCCGCTTTCGGTGGCGATGCCGGCCTGGGCCAGGCGTTGCAGGCCACGCCCGGCGACTGCCGGGTTAGGGTCCTGCATCGCTGCCACCACCCGCGCCACGCCGGCATTGACCAGCGCATCGGCACAAGGCGGGGTACGCCCATGATGACTGCAAGGCTCGAGGGTCACGTAGGCCGTGGCGCCCCGGGCGTTGTCACCGGCGGCCCGCAGGGCATGGACTTCGGCATGGGGCTCGCCAGCGCGGATGTGCCAGCCTTCGCCGACAATCTGCCCGTCACGCACGATCACGCAACCGACCCGGGGGTTGGGGTGGGTGGTGTAGTGACCGCGCCGCGCCAACTCCAGGGCACGAGCCATGTAGTGGGCGTCGAGGACGGCCTGCTGCGCCGGGACGGTCATTCTTTCACCGGTTCGCGGGCCAGGCGGTCGATTTCTTCACGGAACTCGTTCAGGTCCTGGAAGCGCCGGTATACCGAGGCGAAACGGATGTAGGCGACTTCGTCGAGCTTCTGCAGCTCGGCCATCACCAGTTCGCCGACCACGAGGGATTTGACCTCGCGCTCGCCGGTGGCCCGCAGCTTGTGCTTGATGTGCACCAGCGCCGCTTCCAGGCGCTCGACGCTCACCGGGCGTTTTTCCAGGGCGCGCTGCATGCCGGCGCGCAGTTTTTCTTCGTCGAACGGCTGGCGGCTGCCGTCGGTTTTGATCAGGCGCGGCAACACCAGTTCAGCGGTCTCGAACGTCGTGAAACGCTCGCCGCAAGCCAGGCATTCGCGGCGGCGGCGGACTTGTTCGCCCTCGGCGACCAGTCGCGAGTCGATGACCTTGGTGTCGTTGGCACCGCAGAAGGGACAGTGCATGGTGGCAGGCAACAAAAAAAGGGAGGGCCATGGTAGCGCATCCCACTGGCAAGACAAGCCATAGGGTTTACGGTATACAGACGGGCCTACCGTCAGATCCATGGAATTCACCTTGCTGGAGCCACACATGCCGCTACGATCGCTCGTTCTGCTCAGTTTTTTCAGCCTGCTGATGGCGTGCAGCAGCGATGCCCCCAAGCCCGCCGCTCCCGTTCCGGCCCCCGCGCCGAAACAGGCCCAGGAAAAGGCCCGGCAGGCCACCGAGCTGGGACCGCTGCCGGCGTACCAGCGCGAGTTGAGCGGCACCCTGCAAGGCGTGCCGGCCGGAGCCGAAGTGGAACTGGCGCTGCTGGTGATCGACGACAAGGACCGTCCACAACAACTGCTTGCCAGTTCCAGCCTGATCGGCACCAACCAGGCCCTGCCCTTCCGCTTGCGTTTCAACCCGGAAGCCTTCCCGGTGGGCGCCCGCGTGGAACTGCGTGGCCGTGCCAGCCAGTCCGGGCAACTGATCCTGCACTTGCCGGAGCAACGCATCAGCCAACCGACCACCCAGGCATTGGGCACCCTGCAATTCGTCAAAGCGCCATGAGTGCACCGCAAGACCTGCAGCGGGCGTTGAGTGAATTGCTTGGCGACGCGCGCCTGGTGGCTTGCCCGCTACCCGGCGCTGACTTGAGATTGTGGTTGATCGACGGCGACAACATGGACCGCGCCTTCAGCCCGGAAGAAACCCGGCGCATTCTCCACGAACCGCCCTATTGGAGTTTCTGCTGGGCCAGCGGCTTGGCGATGGCCCACTACCTCGCCGAGCAGCCGCAGTGGGTCGAAGGCAAGCGGGTGCTGGATTTTGGTGCCGGTTCCGGCGTGGCGGGCATCGCAGCGGTCAAGGCCGGGGCGCTGGAAGTGGTGGCTTGCGACCTCGATCCACTGGCGATTGCCGCCTGCCAGGCCAATGCCGCGCTCAATGACGTGGAGTTGGGTTATTCGACGGACTTTTTCGCCGAGGCTGATCGTTTCGACCTGATCCTGGTCGCCGACGTGCTCTACGACCGGGCCAACCTGCCGCTGCTCGACCAGTTCCTCAGCCGTGGTCGCGAGGCGTTGGTGGCCGATTCCCGGGTGCGGGATTTCCAGCATCCGCTGTACCGGCGCATCGAAATGCTCCAGGCCATGACCCTGCCGGACCTGGCCGAGCCGGAAGAGTTTCGCCATGTGAGCCTGTACCACGCGCGGCGCTGGCCCTAAAAGCATCGCGAGCAAGCTCGCTCCCACAGGGATCTAGAGTGAACGCGAATGTTGTATCCACTGGAAATCAACTGTGGGAGCGGGCTTGCCCGCGAAGGCGTCCTTTCAGGCACCACAGGGCGAAAGGCCACCCCGCTTTCAGCCACCCCCCACCAAGCCGTATAGTTGCCCCATTCAAGCGTTCTACGAGATTCCCAATGACCCAGGAAACGCCCTACATCTTCGACGCCACCACGGCCGATTTCGACCAATCGGTGATCGCGAACTCTTTCCACAAACCGGTGCTGGTGGATTTCTGGGCCGAGTGGTGTGCGCCGTGCAAGGCTCTGATGCCAATGCTGCAAACCATTGCCGAGAGCTATCAAGGCGAATTGCTGCTGGCCAAGGTCAACTGCGACATCGAGCAGGACATTGTGGCCCGCTTCGGCATTCGCAGCCTGCCGACGGTGGTGTTGTTCAAGGACGGTCAGCCCGTTGACGGCTTTGCCGGTGCCCAGCCGGAATCGGCGGTACGCACGATGCTCGAACCCCATGTGCAGATGCCACCGCCGGCCGCCGCCGACCCGTTCGAACAGGCCCAGGCGCTGTTCGACGACGGTCGTTTCGCCGACGCCGAAGCCGTGCTCACCGTGTTGCTGGGTGAAGACAACACCAACGCCAAGGCGCTGATCCTGTATGCCCGCTGCCTGACCGAGCGCGGCGAGCTGGACGAAGCGCAGACGGTGCTCGACGCGGTGAAAAGCGATGAGCACAAGGCCGCCCTCGCCGGTGCCAAGGCGCAGATCCAGTTCCTCGGCCTGGCCAAGCACCTGCCGGACGCCGCCGATCTCAAGGCGCGCCTGGCGAAAGACCCGCAAGACGATGAAGCGGTGTACCAACTGGCGATCCAGCAACTGGCGCGCCAACAGTACGAAGCGGCCCTCGATGCGCTGCTCAAGCTGTTCGTGCGTAACCGCGGCTACAGCGAAGGCCTGCCCCACAAGACCTTGCTGCAAGTGTTCGAACTGCTGGGCAACGATCATCCGCTGGTGACGACCTATCGTCGCAAGCTGTTCGCGGCGTTGTATTAAGCCCCACTCCAGCTATAGAGCGGCGTATCGCCGCCGCTCAGCACCTTGACCTCAGCGCAGTGGCGCAGGCGCACCAACAGGCGCTTGCCCGCCGAGGCGCTGCCGGTCAGGCCTTCGAGCTGTTCCAGCAGGTCCGGACCGCTCAGTTGGCCGGCCTTGCGCAGCAGTTCCTTGGCGATCTGCCATTGGGCATCGTCCTGGTTCGTCGGTTTGGCCGCCGGGGCCGCCGTGCCCTCGGACTTGGCCACTTGCAACTGCGCGCCGAGCTGCGCCCAGTCGCCCTCATCCATTTCGATCGTCAAGTCCACCGGCCATTCGCCGACAGTTCCGCGTATCCGCAACATCACCGTGCTCCTGAATATTTCATGTACGCATGCTCCCATGGCCCTTGCGCGACGCCAAGCAGACGGTCAAACTCTCCGCACTTTCGTTATAAGATTACATAACCTTTTCGGAGACTCGTCATGCGTCGTCTGCTTCTCGCTTTGCCGTTCGCCCTGCTGCCATTGGCTGTCGCTCATGCGGCGGTGGAGCATGACCACGACCATGATCACGAACATGGCAGCCTCGGTGCCCATGAACACGGTGTTGCCCGACTGAACGCGGCACTGGATGGCCAAACCCTGGAGCTGGAACTGGAAAGCCCGGCGATGAACCTGGTGGGCTTCGAACACGCCGCCACCAGCGATGCCGACAAGGCCAAGGTCGCCGCGGTACGGGCGCAGTTGGACAAGCCACTGTCGCTGTTCAACCTGCCGGCCGCCGCCAAGTGCACCGTGGCCCAACAGGAACTGGAAAGCCCGTTGTTCGGCGATGAACCGGACCACGAAGACCATGACGAAGACGCCGATGGCGACGAACATCACGAGCACAGTGAGATCCATGCCCACTACCAGTTCACCTGCGCCGCCGCTGGAGCATTGCAGAACCTGGACCTGGCGACACTGTTCAAAACCTTCCCGGCCACCCAGAAAATTCAGGTACAACTGATCAGCCCGAGTGGCCAACAAGGCGTGGAAGTGACGGCCAAGGCGCCAACCCTGAAATTCTGATTCACCGCAAAACCCGATGTGGGAGCCTGCTCCTATAGCTGATCTGCTGTGGATGCAAAATCAGGGTTCGCCACACATCCATGTGGGAGCGGGCTTGCTCGCGAAGGCGATGGAACATTCAACATTGGATGTCGAAGGATGTACCGCTTTCGCGAGCAAGCCCGCTCCCACAGGTATTCAATCTGTGAAATCGGCAAACATGACCCAAGCACTCATCGAACTCTCCGACCTGGGCTTCAGTTGGCCCGGGCATCCGCCCTTGCTGGATATCCCGGCGTTTCGCCTGGAAGCGGGTGAAACCTTGTTCCTCAAGGGCCCGAGCGGCAGCGGCAAGACCACGCTGCTGGGGCTGCTGGGCGGGGTGCAGACACCGGATCGCGGCAGCATCCGCCTGCTCGGCCAGGAACTCAGCGAACTGGCCGCCGGCCGCCGCGACCGCTTTCGCGTGGACCATACCGGCTACATCTTCCAGCAGTTCAACCTGCTGCCGTTTCTCTCGGTACGGGAGAACGTCGAACTGCCCTGCCACTTCTCGAAACTGCGCGCGCAGCGGGCCACCCAGCGCCATGGCAGTGTCGATCAAGCGGCTGCCACGCTGCTGGCCCACCTGGGCTTGACCGACCCGAACCTGTTGGAGCGTCGCGCCGACTCGCTGTCCATCGGCCAGCAACAACGGGTCGCCGCCGCCCGGGCCTTGATCGGCCAACCGGAACTGGTGATCGCCGACGAACCGACTTCAGCCCTGGACTACGACGCCCGGGAAAACTTCCTGCGGCTGTTGTTCGCCGAATGCCGCGAGGCCGGGTCGAGCCTGTTGTTCGTCAGCCATGACCAGAGCCTGGCGCCGCTGTTCGACCGCCACCTCTCGCTGGCCGATCTCAATCGCGCCGCCACGCCACTCGAGGTCTGAGATGTATTTGTTCCGTCTAGCCATGGCCAGCCTGGCGAACCGCCGCTTCACCGCGATCCTCACCGCGTTTGCCATCGCCCTCTCGGTCTGTCTGCTACTGGCGGTGGAGCGAGTGCGCACCGAAGCGCGAGCCAGTTTCGCCAGCACTATCAGCGGCACCGACCTGATCGTCGGCGCCCGCTCCGGCTCGGTGAACCTGCTGCTGTATTCGGTGTTTCGCATCGGCAACGCCACCAACAACATCCGCTGGGACAGCTTCGAACAGTTCGCCAAAAACCCGAAAGTGAAGTGGGCGATCCCCATGTCCCTGGGCGATTCTCATCGCGGCTACCGGGTGATGGGCACCACCGAGGCCTACTTCGAGCATTACCAGTACGGCCGCCAGCAACACCTGGAACTGGCCGATGGCCGGGCCTTCGCCACCGATCCGTTCGAAGTGGTACTCGGTGCCGAAGTGGCCGAGGCACTGCACTACAAGCTCGGCGACAAGCTGGTGCTGGCCCACGGCGTGGCGGCGATCAGCCTGGTCAAGCACGACGACAAGCCCTTCACCGTGGTCGGGATTCTCAAGCGCACCGGCACCCCGGTGGACCGCACGCTGCACATCAGCCTCGGCGGCATGGAGGCGATCCACATCGACTGGAAGAACGGCGTGCCGGCCCAGGGCAATGGGCGCATCAGTGCCGATCAGGCCCGCAACATGGACCTCACTCCCCAGGCGATCACCGCGTTCATGCTCGGCCTCAACAGCAAGATTTCGACCTTTGCCTTGCAACGCGAGATCAATGAGTTCCGTGGCGAACCGCTGCTGGCCATCCTCCCCGGCGTAGCACTGCAGGAGTTGTGGAGCCTGATGGGCACGGCGGAAAAGGCCTTGTTCGTGATTTCGCTGTTCGTGGTCCTGACCGGGTTGATCGGCATGCTCACGGCGATCCTCACCAGCCTCAACGAGCGCCGCCGGGAAATGGCGATCCTGCGCTCGGTGGGTGCGCGGCCGTGGCATATCGCGACGCTGCTGGTACTTGAAGCCTTTGCCCTGGCGCTGGCCGGGGTCACCGCCGGGCTGGCGTTGCTGTACATCGGCATCGCCGCCGCCCAGGGCTACGTGCAGTCGGCCTACGGTTTGTACTTGCCCCTGGGCTGGCCGAGCGAATATGAATGGACGCTGCTGGCTGGCATCCTGGTCGCCGCCCTGCTGATGGGCAGCGTGCCGGCCTGGCGCGCCTATCGCCAATCGTTGGCCGACGGCCTGTCGATCCGTCTATGAGGACCTTGAAGATGCCCCGCGCCCTGCTAGCGCTGTTGATGATGGTCGCCCTGCCGCTGTGGGCGGCGGAGCCGAGGGACCTGGCCTGGTCGGAAATGATCCCGCCGGACGCCCCGCCGGAAGTGCCGAACATGACGCCGCTGCACGACCTGTCGAAGATGAGCGACGCCCTGGCCGCCGAGTCCGCTCCAGCCGCCAAGCAGGATTTGCCCAACGCGCCGGTGGTCAAGGCCCTCGATGGCCAGCAGATTCGCTTGCCGGGCTACATCGTGCCGCTGGAAGTCAGTGAGGAAGGCCGCACCACGGACTTCCTGCTGGTGCCGTATTTCGGCGCCTGCATCCACGTGCCGCCACCGCCGTCGAACCAGATCGTGCATGTGAAAAGCGAGGTCGGCGTGAAGCTCGACGAGTTGTACCAACCGTACTGGGTCGAAGGGCCTATGCAGGTCAAGCCATCCACCAGTGAACTGGCCGACGCCGGGTATCAGATGGAGGCGCAGAAGATTTATGTGTATGAGCTGCCGGAGTGAATCGGGTGGTGATGGGCAGTCCGTCAGATAGCTATCGCGAGCAAGCTCGCTCCCACAGGAGATCTCAGTGCCTATGCGACCTGTGTGGGAGCGAGCTTGCTCGCGATGGGGCCGTCAAGGCTTGCTCATCATCATTTCATTGAGCTGAGTCAATTAATCGATCAAGACTCATTGAGCTGTGTCAAAAGACCGGACCAGGCGGCTCCGTACCATGGGACATCAATTTTGAAATGTCCTCTGGAGCCCCCATGCACAAGTCCTTGCTCAGCGCTTCCCTCGTTGCCCTCGCGCTCGCAGCCCCGCTCGCCCAGGCCCATACGGCCGGTGACATCATCGTTCGCGCCGGCGCTATCACCGTCAATCCAGAGGCCGACAGCTCCAGCGTCAAGGTCGACCGTGGCCCGCTGGCCGGTGCCGACCTGGGCGGCAAGGCCACCATGAGCAGCGACACGCAACTGGGCCTGAACTTCGCCTACATGCTGACCAACAATTGGGGTATCGAACTGCTGGCGGCCTCGCCGTTCGAGCACGACGTGAAAATCAAAGGCACCGCCCTCGGCGCGGCCAATGGCAAGCTCGGCACCCTCAAGCACCTGCCGCCTACACTGAGCCTGGTCTACTACCCGCTCGACGCCAAGTCGGCGTTCCAGCCTTATGTCGGCGCCGGTATCAACTACACCTGGATCTACGACGAACACGTCGGCAGCGAAGCCAGCGCCAATGGTTTCAGCAACTTCCGGGCGAAAAACAGCTGGGGCATGGCTTGGCAAGTGGGCGCTGACTACATGCTGACCGACAACGTGATGATCAACGGCCAGATCCGCTACATCGACATCGACACCACCGCGTATGTCGACAACAACGCAGTGGCCGGCGGGACTCGGGCCAAGGTGAATGTCGATGTGGATCCATGGATCTACATGGTGGGGTTGGGTTACAAATTCTAAATGGCAACGCAATGAAAAGCTGACAACACACCCTGTGGCGAGGGGATTTATCCCCGTTGGGCTGCGCAGCAGCCCCTGTAATCGCCACCGCGGTGCGTCAGGTTCACCCCATGTGTTTATTTGGGACTGCTGCGCAGTCCAACGGGGATAAATCCCCTCGCCACAACAGTGTATGCCATGACAAAAAAGGCGCCTCGAAAGGCGCCTTTTTTCATTCAGCGTCCCAGCAACCGCGCCAACCCCACACTCATCGGTGTTTGCGGGGGAAAGCTGAAGCGCTCCAACAACCGATGGTTGTCAGCCCGGGAATGGCGAATGTCGCCGGAGCGCGCCGGGCCGTAGCTGATCGGTGGCAGATCACCCACCACGGCGGCCAGGGCCTGGAGCATCTGCTTGAGGGTCGTGGCCTGGTTCCAGCCGACGTTCACCGCGCCCACTTCCACCTCGGGCTTCTCGATGGCCTGCACCAGCAAGTCCACCAAGTCTTCGACATAGACAAAGTCCCGGGTCTGCTCGCCGTCGCCGAATACGGTGATCGGCAGGCCTTTCTGTGCCCGTTCGCTGAAGATGCTGATGACCCCGGAATACGGGGAGGACGGATCCTGGCGCGGCCCGTAGATGTTGAAGAAGCGGAACACCACCGGCTCCAGCGCGTGCTGGCGGCGATAGAAATCGAAGTAGAACTCGCTGGCCAGCTTGTCCGAGGCATAGGGCGTGAGCGGGGCCTTGGGGGTTTCTTCGTCGATGGACTCGCCTTCGCCGTTGTTGCCGTAGACCGCAGCGCTGGACGCGAACAACACCCGCTTCACCCCGCTCTGGCGCATGGCTTCGCAGACATTCAGGGTGCCGATGAAATTGCTCTGGTGGGTGCGCACGGGGTCGTCCACCGAGGCTTGCACCGAGGCCACCGCCGCCAGGTGCGCCACGGCGCTGCAACCGGCCATGGCCCGGGCCACCAGCGCGGCATCGGCGACGTCGCCTTCGATCAGTTCGACCGCCGGGTTATCCAGGGGCAGGTTGCTGCGCTTGCCGGTGGACAGGTCATCGAGGATGCGCACCGCATGCCCCTTGGCGAGCAAGGCGTCGGTCAGGTGCGAACCAATGAAACCCGCGCCGCCGGTGATTAAAACAGGGCCTTCAGCCATGGCGATAAAACCTATCCAGTAAGCCCGGGAGTGCGGCGCGCCAGGCGCGGGGCTTGATCCCGAAAGTGTGCAGAATTTTCTTGCAGGCCAGCACCGCGTGCTGCGGTTCTTCCGCGGCGTCCGGCCGTGCGGCATGGGCCTGGGGCGTGGGCGACTCGATGGCCAGCGGATGCAGGGCGCGGGCTTCGGTGAGGATCGCCTGGCCCAGTGCCAGCGGCGTGGTCGCCTCATGCCCGGCGTAATGATAGGTGCCCCACAGCGGCGCCGCGCAGTCGAGTTGCTTGAGCACCGAAATGATCACCCGCGCGGCATCGTCCACGGGCGTCGGATTACCCCGGCGGTCGTCAGCCAGCAACAGCTCTTCGGGCTGCTCGGCCCGGGCCAGGAAACGGCCGAGGGTGCCATCGGCGCTGTCGTCCAGCAGCCAGCCGAAACGCAGCAACACATGCTGCGGGCAGGTGGCGCGCACGCTTTGCTCGATCCGCCACAGCGCCTGGCCGCGCACGCCCAGGGGCACGGGCTCGTCTTTCTCGCTGTAGGCGGTGGCACGGGAACCGTCGAACACCCGATAGCTCGACGGTTGCAGCAAGATGATGTTGTGATGCTGGCACAGCCCGGCCAGACGCTCGACAGCGCGCTCCTGGCTGGCCAGGCGCTGCTCGCTGACGGCCTCGGCCTGGAACCAGTCGAAGTAGTACGCCAGGTTGATCAAGGCGTCCGGGCGGGTGTCGTCGAGCAGTTGCGTCAGGCTCGCGGCATCCCAGCCGTCTTCGGGCGGGCGGGGGGCAAGAAAACCGATGTCTTCTTCTGCACCGAGGCGAATCAGCGCCTGCCCAAGGGCATTTCCGCCGCCCAGTAACATAAGGCGCATTCGCATAAAGTCAGCAGGCCCACTCTATTGGCACAAAAATTGGATCGACAACGCCCGCAGGCGTTGCCGGAATCGTTGCATTTTGCGGGTTTAGTGCGCAACCGTCATCCGTAAAGTGTGGATCGCCAGGTTTGAGTGTCTTACAAGGCTGGTCGCTGACTTGTGGCGAGGGGATTTATCCCCGCTGGGCTGCGCAGCAGCCCCTTTAATTGCCACCTGGGTGGGTCAGATCTATCCCATTTGCTTGTTTGGGGCTGCTTCGCAGCCCAGCGGGGATAAATCCCCTCGCCACAGGCACAGTATCAGTACTTGCGTCCTCCCCACCTCGCCCGCATAAACTGACCCTATGAATCTGCCCCTTGCAGCCGACCACGCCATGGCAGGCTTTCACCCCGCCGTTCGCGCCTGGTTCAGCCAGACCTTCCCGGCGGTCACGGCCGCCCAGGCCCGGGCGTGGCCGTTGATCGGCCAGCGTCGCTCGGTGCTGGTCGCGGCGCCCACCGGCTCGGGCAAGACCTTGACCGCATTTCTCGCGGTGCTCGATGACCTGGTGCACCGCGGCCTGGAACAAGGCGGCCTGCCGGACCAGACCCTGGTGGTCTACGTCTCGCCGCTCAAGGCCCTGAGCAACGATATCCAGATCAACCTGCAGAATCCCCTGGCCGGCATCACCGAGCAGTTGCAACGAATGGGCTTGCCACCCTTGCCGATCACCACCGCGGTACGCACCGGCGATACGCCGCAAAAAGACCGCTCGGCGATGCGCAAGACCGCGCCGCACATCCTGGTCACCACGCCCGAATCGCTCTACGTGCTGCTCGGCTCCGATTCCGGCCGGCAGATGCTCGCCAGCACCCGCACGGTGATCGTCGATGAAATCCACGCCATCGCCGCCAGCAAGCGCGGCAGCCACCTGGCCTTGAGCCTGGAGCGCCTGCAAGCCCTGTGCGCCGAACCCCTGATGCGCATCGGCCTGTCGGCCACGCAAAAGCCCATCGAAGCGGTGTCACGGTTTCTCGTCGGTGAAGGCCGCGCCTGTGAAATCGTCGACATCGGCCACGCCCGTCCCCGGGACCTGGACATCGAGGTGCCCCCGGTGCCGCTGTCGGCGGTGATGGCCAATGACGTGTGGGAGCTGGTCTACAACCGCCTCGCCGAGCTGGCCCGGGCGCATCGCACCACCCTGGTGTTCGTCAACACACGGCGCCTGGCCGAACGCCTCAGTCGTCATCTGAGCGAACGCCTGGGCAAGGACGCCGTGGCCGCCCACCACGGCAGTCTGGCGAAGGAGTTTCGCCTCGACGCCGAACAACGCCTCAAGCGCGGTGAACTGCAGGTACTGATCGCCACCGCCTCCCTGGAGCTGGGCATCGATATCGGCGATGTCGACCTGGTCTGCCAGATTGCCTCGCCCCGTTCGATCTCGGCGTTCCTGCAAAGAGTTGGACGTTCTGGCCACCAGGTCGGCGGCACGCCCAAGGGCCGTCTGTTCGCCACCACCCGCGACGACTTGATCGAATGCGCCGCCCTGCTCGATTGCGTGCGCCGTGGCGAACTCGACATCCTGCACATCCCCAAGGCGCCGCTGGATGTGCTGGCCCAGCAGATCGTCGCCGAAGTCAGTTGCCAGGAATGGCCGGAACAGGCGCTGTTGGAGACCTTCCGCCGCGCCTCGCCCTACGCCGAGCTGGACGAAGGGCATTACCAGGCGCTGCTGCAGATGCTCGCCGAAGGCCTCAATGGCCGCCAGGGCGTGCGCAGCGCCTACCTGCACCGCGACGCCGTGACCCGGACCCTGCGCGGGCGCCGGGGCAGTAAACTGACGGCGGTGACCAGCGGCGGCACCATCCCGGACAACGCCGACTACAGCGTGCTGCTCGAACCCCAGGGCCTGAACATCGGCAGCGTCAACGAAGACTTCGCGGTGGAGAGCATTGCCGGCGATGTGTTCCAACTGGGCAATACGTCTTACCGCATCATTCGCGTCGAGACCGGTCGCGTGCGGGTCGAGGACGCCCAGGGCCAACCGCCGACCATTCCGTTCTGGCTCGGCGAGGCCCCGGGGCGCAGCGACGAATTGTCTTTGGCCGTGGCGCGCCTGCAAGCCCGGCTTGATCACCTGCTCGGCGCCACGCCGGGCAACCTGCAACCGGCCCTCGACTGGCTGACCGGCACGTTACGCCTGAACCTCGCCAGCGCCGAACAATTGGTCGACTACCTGGCCCCGGCGCGCCTGGCCTTCGGCGCCCTGCCGTCCCAGGACACGCTGCTGATGGAGCGGTTTTTCGACGAGTCCGGCGGCACCCAACTGATCATCCACACGCCCTTCGGCAGCCGTATCAACCGCGCTTGGGGCCTGGCCTTGCGCAAGCGCTTCTGCCGCACCTTCAACTTCGAATTGCAGGCCGCCGCCAGTGAAGACGCCATCGTGCTCTCGCTGTCCACCAGCCACAGCTTCGAACTGGACGAAGTCTGGCGCTACCTGAACAGTCACAGCGCCGAACAGATCCTGGTCCAGGCGGTGCTGGATGCACCGCTGTTCGGCGTGCGCTGGCGCTGGAACGCTGGCGTGGCCCTGGCCCTGCCGCGCTACACCGGCGGGCGCAAAGTCGCCCCGCAGATCCAGCGGATGAAAAGCGAAGACCTGATCGCCAGCGTGTTTCCGGACCAGATCGCCTGCCTGGAAAACCTCGCCGGCGAGCGGGAGATCCCCGATCACCCGCTGGTGGAACAGACCCTCGACGATTGCCTGCACGAGGCCATGGACAGCGAAGGTTGGCTGACGCTGTTGCGGCGCATGGAAGCGGGCCAGATTCGCCTGATCAGCCGCGACCTGCCGGCGCCCTCGCCGCTGGCGGCAGAAATCCTCAGCGCCCGTCCCTACACCTTTCTCGACGACGCGCCGCTGGAAGAACGGCGGACCCAGGCGGTGATCAACCGGCGCTGGAGCGATCCGCAATCCACCGACGACCTGGGCGCGCTGGACGCCGAGGCCATCCAGTCGGTCCGGGACGAAGCCTGGCCGAACCCCACTAATCTCGATGAAATGCACGAAGCATTGATGAGCCTGGCCTGTATCGCCGACAGCGAGGCCAACGCCCACGCGTCGTGGCCGAATTGGTTGCAGGCGTTGGCCGCTGGCGGTCGCGCCAGCCATGTGCAGATCAGCGCCGAACGCGGCCTGTGGGTGGCGTTGGAGCGGCTGACCTGCCTGCAAGCGGTTTATCCACAGGCCCGATGGCAGCCATCGCTGACGCCCCTGGCCGGTTTCGATGAAGCCTGGGATGGCGACGAAGCCGTGGTGGAGCTACTCCGCGCCCGGCTCAGCGCCTTTGGCCCGCTGCCGTTGA
This sequence comes from Pseudomonas sp. NFACC24-1, assembly GCF_900115235.1. Lineage (NCBI taxonomy): Bacteria > Pseudomonadati > Pseudomonadota > Gammaproteobacteria > Pseudomonadales > Pseudomonadaceae > Pseudomonas > Pseudomonas sp. NFACC24-1. The sequence goes on along the minus strand of NZ_FOVS01000025.1, from coordinate 40,855 downwards.
AAGCCATCGCCTATCCGCTGGGATTATCGACACCGCAGGTCACCCAGGCCCTGGCGCTGCTCGAGCAGCAGGGTTACGTGCTGCGTGGCCGCTTCACGCCGGGCACCGGCCAGGAGGAATGGTGCGAGCGGCATTTGTTGGCGCGGATCCATCGCTACACGGTCAAGCGCCTGCGCCGGGAAATCGAGCCGGTGATGCTGCAGGACTTCATGCGCTTCCTGTTCGACTGGCAGCACCTGTCACCCGCCACCCAAGGCCGGGGCAGCGCCGTGCTGCCATCGATCATCAGCCAGTTCGAAGGCTACCCGGCTGCTGCCTCGGCCTGGGACAGCGATTTACTGCCGGCGCGGATCAAGGACTATTCGCCGAGTTGGCTCGATGAGTTGTGTCGCAGTGGCAAGCTGGTGTGGACGCGCTTGAGTGCTCGTCAGAAGCTCTCGGCCAGCGCCCTGCGCAGCACGCCGGTGGTGTTGCTGCCGCGCAGCCAGGTGGCGCTGTGGAGCAGCCTGGCCGAGCAAACCCCGGTCAGCGAACTGTCGCCCAAGACGCAGAAAGTCCATCAAGCCCTCAGCGAGCACGGCGCACTGTTTTTTGACGAACTGCTGCACGAAGCCCACCTGCTGCGCAGCGAACTGGAAATCGCCTTGCAGGAACTGGTGGGCGCCGGGTTGGTGAACGCCGACAGCTTCGCCGGCCTGCGCGCGCTGATCACCCCCGCCAGCAAACGCCAGGCCCGCAGCAGTCGGCGCGGGCGCGGCGCGTTTGTCGGCGGCATGGATGACGCCGGGCGCTGGGCCTTGTTGCGCCGCAGCCAACCCGCCCCCGTGGAAGGCAACCGCCCGGCGCCCACTGCGCCGGAGACCCTGGAACACATCGCCATGACCCTGCTGCGTCGTTACGGCGTGGTGTTCTGGCGCTTGCTGGAGCGGGAGGCCGAGTGGCTGCCGAGTTGGCGCGAGCTATTGCGCACTTTCCATCGCCTGGAAGCGCGGGGCGAGATTCGCGGCGGGCGGTTTGTCAGCGGCCTGGCGGGCGAACAGTTCGCCCTGCCCGAAGCGATTGCGTTGCTGCGCGAAACCCGCCGCCGCCCCACCGATGGCAGCTTGGTGGCGGTGTGCGGGGTCGACCCGCTGAACCTGGCCGGCACCTTGCTGCCGGGGGCGAAAGTGCCGGCGCTGGCGAGTAACCGGCTGGTGTATCGGGACGGGTTGCCGGTGGCGGCGCAGATTGCCGGCAAGCAGCATCTTTGGATGGAGTTGGATGCTCAAGGGATGGCTGAAATTCGCACTAAGCTGATTCAACACCTTTAGCCAGACACATGATCGTTCCCACGCTCTGCGTGGGAATGCAGCCAGGGACGCTCCGCGTCCCCAAGAAGCCGAACGCGGAGCGTCCGTAGCGGCGTTACCACGCAGAGCGTGGGAACGATCACTGTTGGGGCTGATTGGGCAACTCGCTCTCTTCCCTCGGCTCCTCCACCAACCGCCGCGGCAACATCACCTGCTGTGGATAAGTCTGCGCAAAATGCACCGCCGGGTGGTTATCCACAAGCTTCTTCAACTGCTGGTTGAACGCTCGGCTCACCGCATATTGCCCACCCGACACGGTGCGGAACTGCGCCGTGAGCACCACGCCGTTGAGGTCCATCTTGTCCACGCCGAACACATCCAGCGGCCCTTGCAGGTTGAACTTGAGGAACGGGTCTTCGGCGATCGAACGCCCGGCTTCGCGAATCAGCTCGATGGCCTGGTCGACATCGGTGTCGTAAGTGAATTGCACGGAGAAAAACGCAAAGGCGAATTGCCGGGATTGGTTGGTCACCGCCTTGATCTGGCCGAACGGCACCGAGTGCACGAAACCCTTGCCGTCGCGCAGGCGCAGGGTGCGGATGGTCAGGCCTTCGACCGTGCCGGCGTGGCCCGAGCTGAGCACCACCCAGTCGCCGATGGACAGCGTGTCTTCAATGATGATGAACAGCCCGGTGATCACGTCCTGCACCAGTTGCTGCGAACCGAAACCGATCGCCAGCCCCACCACTCCGGCACCCGCCAGCAACGGTGCGACGTTGATGCCCAGGTTGGCCATGGTGGTGATTGCGCAAATCACCACCAGGATGATTTTCGCCGCGTTGCGCAACAGCGGCAGGATGGTCTTGACCCGGGTGCTGGGCTGGCGGGCCCCGCGCTTGTTCAGCGGCGGCTTCAAGGCTTCCTGGATCGCCGTGTCGAGCACCACCCACGTGAGCCAGGTCATCAGGAAGATCAGGCCGATGCGGCTCAAGGAATCGCTGATCGCCCGGCCTATGGCGTTGCGCGAGGCGAACTCGAACAGGGAAATGCCCCAGATCCGCCCAAGGACTTCAATGAATGCCACCGCCATGACGATCCGCAACAAAGCGTGCAACAGGCTCAACAGCCGCCCCTTGTAGGCGCTGTTGTGCTGGATGGCCTCGGCCTTGGGCGACTTGAAGACATGCTGGAGCACCGTGCTGAGAAACACCGTGGCAATCAGCAGGATGGTGGTGAACAGCGCGCAACGCAGGGCTTTCTGGTTGTCCTCGCCGACACCGATCAGGCTCACCGCCGACACCAGCACCATCAACAGGATCGGCCAATACCAGAGCCCGGAAAAAATCCGCAGCGACTCCTGCAAGGCCGGTTGTTTCAAGCGCTGGGCCAACGGGCGGTTGCGGATCAGGTGCGCCACCGGGCGGCGCATGCGGATCACCAGCCAGCCAAAGATCATCGACGCCGACAATCCGGTGAACACCGCGACGCTGCTGGTGATGTTGCCGCCCAGTTGCCGGGCGATCTGCGGGCTGGTCAAGGCATCGCTGAGGGCGGCGAGAAAGCCGATCAGAAACAACGGTCGGGGGCTGAAACGCCGGATCATCGCCACCGCCCGGCGTTTGTGGCCGGCGTTGAACATCACGATCACGCATAGCAGCACCGAGGTGGAGAAAATACCGCTGCTGGTGGCGTAGGCGAAGCACAGCGCCAGGGCGCGTCCGACCGAGACTTGCAGAAAGTGGCTGACATAGAGGGTCAGCGGCAGACAGATCAATGCCGCAGCGGTGTACGGCAACAGGTAACCGAGCAGGTCACGCAGGCGCCGGCGGGTGCGCAACCAGCGCCGGTGGCCCAGATGCCGCAACAGCAGCCGCGCCGCGGACCAGATCAGCGCAAACGCGCCGAGCCAGACACTGGACAACAACAGGAAATCCCCCGCCACGCGCCAGGACGAACGGGATGTCTGGTCCACCAGCCGGTCCACCTCGTCCGCCGCCCGGTCCGCCCGCAGGCGCCAGGCATCCACCAGGCTTTGATTGAGATCGAGTTTGTCCTGGACGTCGTCGATGCTCGAACTGATGGCCCCCAATAAACCGCCCTGCACCAGCGGCGCAGGTTCGGCGGGCGGTTCATCGGGCGTGGTGGTGCCTGGGACAGCGGCGGTCCCGTAGGCGCTGGTGCCGGTCAGCGCCAGCAAGAACAGCAGCAATACAGTGCTCAATCGAGACAAAACGCGAGGCTCCTTCACACGGGATCGGTAAGGAACTGATCAATATTGGGCCGGCAAGTTCGCTCGCAAGGCCAATACTCTCCCTGTGGCGAGGGGATTTATCCCCGCTGGGCTGCGCAGCAGCCCCCAACAAGCACATCAGGTGAATCTGACCCACCGAGCTGACGGTTTCTGGGACTGCTTCGCAGTCCAGCGGGGATAAATCCCCTCGCCACAGTATTTCAACGTCTGCTCCGCCGCCGGTAAGCCCATCGAAACTTTCCGGGCCGCGCAACAGTCATCAAAAGACACAGGCGGTACGAGGTCATTGGCACGGGAGGGATACATGACGGCGATCCACATTGGCATTTCCGGCTGGCGCTACACGCCTTGGCGGGGAGATTTCTACCCCAAGGGGCTGACCCAGAAACGGGAACTGCAATTTGCCTCGCGAGCGGTCAACAGTATCGAAATCAATGGATCGTTCTACGCCCTGCAACGCCCCGAACGGTATGCCCAGTGGTATGCCGAGACACCGCCCGGCTTCGTGTTCAGCGTCAAGGCCCCGCGCTTCATCACCCACATCAAGCGCCTGCGGGACATCCACAAGCCTTTGGCCAACTTCTTCGCCTCCGGCGTGCTGGAGCTCAAGGAGAAATTGGGGGCAATCCTCTGGCAGTTTCCACCCAGCTTCAAGTTCGACCCCGAGCTGTTCGAAGACTTCCTCAAGCAATTGCCCCACGACACCGAAGGCGCCGCAGCCCTGGCCCGGGAGCATGAGCCGCGCCTGGACGGCCACGCCAGCACCGAGACCGATAAAAAGCGGCCGCTGCGCCACGCCGTGGAAATCCGTCATGAGAGTTTTATCGATCCGCACTTCATCACGTTGCTCAAGCGCTACAACGTGGCCCTGGTGATCGCCGACACGGCCGGCAAATGGCCCTATCGTGAAGACGTCACCAGCGATTTCGTCTACCTGCGCCTGCACGGCGCCGAGGAGCTGTACGCCAGCGGCTACACCGACGAGGCGTTGAAGCGCTGGGGCGACCGGATCGAGGCCTGGAGCCACGGCAAGCAGCCGAGCGACGCGCACCTGATCGACCCGGACAAGAAACCCCAGGCACGCAAGAGCCGGGAAGTGTTCTGCTATTTCGACAACGACATCAAAGTCCGCGCGCCCTACGACGCACGCCATTTGCTGGAACGTTTCCACCTGGACAAGGGCCTCGCCACCGCGCCCGGCCAGCGACCGGCCGAAGGGGTGTTGCCATGAACCGTCCGCAAACCAGCGAAGCGACCTGCGAGCCGACCCAGCAAGGGGCTCAGGATCTCGACCGGGTCAGCCGTTTCACCGTGCTGACCGTCAACACCCACAAGGGCTTCACCGCCCTGAACCGGCGCTTCATCCTGCCCGAACTGCGCGAAGCGGTGCGCAGTGTGTCCGCCGACGTGGTGTTCCTGCAGGAAGTCCACGGCACCCACGAACACCATCCCCAGCGCTACAGCAACTGGCCGAGCATGCCGCAATACGAATTCCTCGCCGACACCCTCTGGCCACAGTTCGCCTATGGCCGCAACGCGGTGTACCCGGCAGGCGACCATGGCAATGCGTTGTTGTCGAAATTCCAGATCATCCGCCACGACAACCTGGACGTGTCCATCAGCGGCCATGAAAACCGCGGCATGCTCCACAGCGTGCTGCGCCTGCCGGGCGATGGGCCGGATGTGCATGCCATCTGCGTCCACTTGGGACTGCGCGAGGGTCATCGTGTCGAGCAACTCAAGCTGCTTCGCCAACGCTTGAGCGAACTGCCGGCCGATGCACCGGTGATCGTTGCCGGCGACTTCAACGATTGGCGCGGCAAAGCCAGTGAACTGCTCGAACCCTGCGGCCTGCGGGAAGTGTTCGCCGAGCAGTGGGGCAAGCCGGCCCGCAGCTTTCCGGCGCGCCTGCCGATCCTGCGCCTGGACCGCATCTACGTGCGCAACCTCAAGGCCCATCATCCCAAGGTGTTGAACGTACGACCCTGGTCGCACCTTTCCGACCATGCACCGCTGTCGGTGGAGATCGAATTATGAGCGCGACGATGGATAAGGCGACGGTGGAACAGGTTGACACGACGCCCACCGAACGCAACCCGGCGCTGGCCGATATCGAATACGGCTGGCACGGCAACAATCGCGTCACGCTGCTGGAAAACGGCGAGGCGTACTTCCCCAGGGTCTTCGAGGCCATTCGCCGGGCCGAAACAGAAATCCTGCTTGAGACCTTCATTCTGTTCGAGGACAAGGTCGGCTACGAACTGCGGGACCTGCTGGTGGAAGCCGCCCAGCGTGGCGTGCGCATCACCGTCAGCCTCGATGGCTTCGGCTGCGGTGAGTTGACTACCGCTTTCCTGGCCTCGTTGAGCGACGCCGGGGTGCGCTTGCAGATGTTCGACCCGGCCCCCCGGCACTTGGGGATCCGCACCAACTGGTTCCGCCGCCTGCACCGCAAGATCGTGGTGGTGGACGGGGTGATTGCGTTCATCGGCGGGATCAACTTTTCCGCCGACCACCTGGGGGATTTCGGCCCCGAGGCCAAGCAGGATTACTCCGTGGAGGTCAAAGGCCCGGCGGTGGTGGATATCCATCACTTCGCGCTATTGCAGAGCGGTCGGCCGGCCCGGGCCAAATACTGGTGGCAACGCCGCCGCAGCCGTCGCAACGAACTGGCCTTCAGCGACCATGACGGCCAGGTGCGCCTGGTCTACCGGGATAACCACGAGCATCAGACCGACATCGAAGAGGTCTACCTGCAAGTGCTGCGCAGTGCCCAGCGGCGGGTGGTGATCGCCAACGCCTATTTCTTCCCCGGCTACCGGTTGCTGCGCGAGATCCGCAACGCTGCCCGGCGCGGCGTGGAGGTGCGGCTGATCCTGCAAGGGCAACCGGACATGATGATCGCCAAGCTCGCGGCGCGGATGCTCTACAGCTACCTGCTCAAGGCCGGCGTGGTGATCTACGAATACTGCGAGCGGCCGTTGCACGGCAAAGTCGCCTTGGTGGATGAAGACTGGAGCACGGTGGGTTCAAGCAATCTCGACCCGCTGAGCCTGTCGCTGAACCTGGAAGCCAACGTGCTGATCCGCGACCGGACGTTCAACCGCGAGCTGTTCGAGCGCCTCGACTACCTGAGCCGCGAACACTGCACGGTCATGCCCGAAAACCATGCGCCGCGGGGCCTGCTGTGGCGCATGACCATCGGCTTCATGGTGTTCCACTTTTTGCGCCATTTCCCGGCCTGGGCCGGCTGGCTGCCGGCCCATAAACCGCGTCTGAAACCTTTTTCACCGCCGACGGCGGTCCGGAGCGAACCCCATGAACCACTCTGAAGCGCACACCGCGCCGAGAGACGCCCATGCGCCGGAACAGGCCAAACCCAAAACCCGCTGGAGCCGGTGGAAAAGACCGCTGACCCTGGCGTTTTTCCTGCTGTTGATCGTGCTCTTCACCGCCCTGGCCCGGCGCATCGATTGGTCCGAGGTGTTCGCCACCCTGGCCGATTTCAAGGTGCGCACCTTGATCATCGCCGCTGCGCTGACCATCACCAGCTTCATCACCTATGCCTGCTTCGATCTGATCGGACGCACCTACATCCGCCAGAAACTCGGTTGGCGGCAGATTTTGCCGGTGGGGGTGATCAGTTATGCCTTCAATCTCAACCTCAGCGCCTGGGTAGGTGGTATCGCCATGCGCTATCGCCTGTATTCGCGGCTGGGCGTCAGCAGCGGGAACATCGCCAAGATCCTCGGCCTGAGCCTGGCCACCAACTGGTTCGGCTACATGACCCTGGCCGGGGTGGTGTTCAGCAGCGGCCTGGTGACCATGCCGCCGGGCTGGAAACTCAGCAGCGATGCGTTGCAAGGCGTGGGCGTGCTGTTGTTGCTGGCGAGTGCCGGATACCTGGCGGCCTGCCGGTTTTCCAAGCGGCGGGCCTGGACCGTGCGCGGCATGGAAATCAACCTGCCGTCGCTGCGCATGGCGGTGCTGCAACTGGCGTTGGGCGCGCTGAACTGGTCGTTGATGGCGGCGGTGATTTTCACCTTGTTGCCCAGCAAGCTGGATTACCCGATGGTGCTCGGGGTGTTGCTGATCAGCAGCATTGCCGGGGTCATCACTCACATTCCGGCGGGGCTCGGGGTGTTGGAGGCGGTGTTCGTTGCCCTGCTGCAACATGAGGTGTCGCGGGGCAGCCTGCTGGCGGGGCTGATCGCTTACCGGGCGATCTATTTCATCCTGCCGTTGCTGATTACCGTGGTGATGTACCTGGTGATCGAGGCGAAGGCCAAGGCGTTGCGGGTCAAGCCTGGGGTCAAGCGCTGAGTCTCAGATTGATAAGTTGCCTGGACTGGCCTCTTCGCGGGCAAGCCCGCTCCCACAGAGGTTGTGTCGTGCCATGAGTCTGTATTCACAATCGATCAATGTGGGAGCGGGCTTGCTCGCGAAGAGGCCCGCGCAGACGAAACAAAATCCAGATCAGCGTTCCTGGATGATGCTCAACCGCTCTCCCACCACCATTTCCGTGATCCAGTCCACCAGGATCGAGGTGTAGGCCTGTTGTGACACAGGGTCGCTCAAGGCATGGTCGGCGCCATCGATGATGCGGTGGGTCAGCGAATGGGTCTGCTGGCACGCCGCCCGGTAGCTCATGATGGTGGCATGGGGCACATAGGCATCGGTCTCGGACTCCACCAGCAACACATCGCCGGTGAACTGCGAGCACGCATGCAGCGCGCGATTGGTGCTGGCGTGCACCAGGGTGCTGCGGTAATCCAGCAGGTCAGTCTTGTCCAGGTCGCGCTTGGGCGTGTGCCATTGCTCGTCGCGGTACAACGCCGGCACCCGCAGGGCCAGCCAGCGCACCGGGCGCAGCGACGTCAGGATCGAGGCCAGGTAACCGCCATAGCTGGTGCCCACCACGGCAATCGCCGAGGTATCCAAGGCGGGGTGGGCGAGCAAGCGGTCGTATGCCGCCAACAGGTCACGCAGGTTGTCCTCGCGGGTCACTCGGGACAACGGAATGCCCGCCCCGCCGGTGTGCCCGCGCAAGTCGAAGGTCAGGCACACGCAACCGAGGCCGGCGATACCTTTGGCCCGTTCCAGGTCACGCTCCTGGCTGCCACCCCAGCCGTGTACGAACAACACACCGGGGACCTTCGATTTGGGGCTCAGGAATGTTCCGTCCATGCGTTCATTGTCGATTTCGATTTGAATGGTTTCACTTCTAGCCGTCATAGGATTGAACCGTTACGTATTTGAGAAGAAAGTCGCTGTTGTGGGCCTCGCCGCGATAAACCTCCCTGGCCCCGGCTGGCAGCGGTTGGTCGAGGTAGGTTTCCACCGAAGACACCCGCACCGCGTTGGTCTCAGGCGTTTCGACGAACACCTGCAACGCCGCCAGTTCGGCGCTGCTGGCCCCGCCCATGCGCCACGACTGTTCCAACACGCCGCCACGGGGCTGGCCGGCGGCATCCAGGCCCTGGGCAATGTCGTAATTGCGCCGCGACGCGAAAAAGCTCGGGTAGGCCTGGTTGGCGGCGTCATCGAACACTTGCGCCAGCCGCACCGCCTCGCGCACGTCGTCGGGCAGTTCGAGCCTGAGCAACTCGATGTAGCCGCCCTGCACCACCAGCAGGTCCGACCCGCCGTACACCTCCAGCCCTTCGCTGTCGTGGGTCAGGTGTTGCACGCCGCAATAGCTCAGCATCTGGCCGTCGATGAAGCTCTGGCCGACGCTCTGGGTCTTGACCTCGTTGAGGTGCTGTTCCAGCACCACGCCTTCACCAAACAGCGCCTGGGCGTCGGGCCCGGCGGCGATTTCATCGAACTGCGCCAGGCTCTTGATCAACCGTTGACCACGTCCGGCACAGGCATGGATCGGCTTGATGCGGATCGGCCCGGTGTAGAGCAAATGTTCGGCGGCCGGGCGGGCGTCCTTGAGCGAAAAGACCGTCACGCCGTCCAGCACCGCGCCCCGGGTGAGCTTGGCAAACAGCGGCGACCAGCCTTTGGGCGCCACCGCGTCCTTATTCAACAGACCGTGGGTAATCGCCTTGGTGCAGATAAAATCATGCTCGACATACCCACCCCACACATCCTCCGGCCCCTTCACCCCCAGGCGCATCAAGGTTTCGGGGCCGATCAGGGTTTGCGTGGGCAACAGATAAAGATCCTGACCGGCCTGGGAGTCATGGCTGTCGCCGTACTCCCAACCCAGTATCTGCGCCAGCCACTGGGCCAGGGCACGGTTGGTCTCGACTTCATGGCGCGGCGCTTGTGGATTGACCGAATAGGCCACGACCCGTTTGTTGCGATTGACTGATGTCATGCGATGCCCTTCCTCCTGCGCTCGATGGCTTTAGGTAAGGATAGGTGCAGAGATCAGGCCAATGATGTCATCGGCAAGGATGGGTCAGCCAAGCGGGCGCCTTGTGTGCAGTTGATAGCAACGGGCCTGTTTCATTCTGCACGACACTCGCTTGGCATCCCGCAAATTGCACGATGCCTCAAGCTAAACGCCACCCTATGGCGAGGGGATTTATCCCCGCTGGGCTGCGCAACAGCCCCAAACGCAATCAATACCCACACGCCTGACACACCGCAAAATGCCAGGGCTGCTTCGCAGCCCAACGGGGATAAATCCCCTAGCCACAAAAAGCATTACTGCGGCCTTGAAACACCCACCGGGCTCACCCCAAACCGCGCCCGATAATCGCTCGGCGCCAACCCGGTGATTTTCTTGAACGTCGCGCGAAAGGCACTGGGGTCCTGGTAGCCGACGGTCCAGGCAATGTGGTCGATGGTGCCATTGGTGAACTCCAACATTTCCCGGGCCTTGCCGACCCGCAGGTGCTGGCAGTATTCGGTGGGCTTGAGCCCGGTGGCGGCACGGAACCGGCGCAGGAAGGTGCGTTCTTCCAGCCCGGCCCGTTCGGCCATCGCACCGAGGGAAACTTCCACCGCGCCGTTGCTTTGCAACCAATGCTGGACCTTGAGAATCGCCGCATCGCCATGGCCGAGGATGGGGGCGAAGTTACTGCCGCACTGGCTCGCGCTGTCGCTGTGTTCGATCACCAGAAATTGCGCGGTGCGTGTGGCGATGCTGGGCCCGAGCAGGCGGTCCACCAGGCGCAGGCCCAGTTCCGACCAAGCCATCAGCCCGGCGGTGGTGATCAGGTCGCCGTCGTCGACAATCGGTTTGTCGGCGTTGAGCTTGATCTTCGGGTAACGGGCGGCGAAATCCTTGGCCGAGGTCCAATGGGTGGTGGCGCTGCGCCCATCGAGCAGGCCGCTTTCGGCCAACAGGATCGAGCCAACACACACACCGCCCAACACGGTGCCGCCCGCATGCTGCGCACGCAGCCAATCCATCAGCGTCGGCGAGGCCAGGTCGTCATCGAAGCCGGCGAGGGACGGCGGGATCAGCAGCGCCACCAAATGGCCTGCCGGGCCGGTTTCGCTGTCGAACACCCGCCGCGGCGTCTCGCCGTCGTCGGTCTGCCAGTGACTGACCCGCAACCGTGGCAATGGTGCACTGGCGTGCTCGGCCGCGATCCGCTGGGCCACGGCGAACAGATCGGTCAAGCCATGCACCGCCGCCATTTGCGCGCCGGGGTAGATGAGCACGCCAAGCTCGGCGACTGCCCTTTGCTGCGCCATTGTCAGTTTTCCCTCGCTTATTGTCGTTGCGGCCAATCCTCGAACCGGCGGTAAAGGCCAATACTGGCGCCCTACCCCACCTGATCAAGGAAGCCCTCATGTCCAAGCAAGCGCTCATCGTAGTCGATATCCAGAACGACTACTTCCCCCAGGGAAAATGGCCGTTGGTCGGTGCCCATGCCGCCGCCGATAACGCCGCACGGTTGATCGAAGCCTTTCGCCAGGCCGGCGACAGCGTGGTGCACATCCGCCACGAATTCACCTCCGCCGACGCGCCCTTCTTCACCCCAGGCTCCGAAGGCGCACAGTTGCACCCCAAGGTGCTCAACCGCGCCGATGAACCGGTGGTCCTCAAGCACTTCGTCAATTCGTTTCGCGAAACCGAACTTCAAGCACTCCTCGACCAGCAGGGCATCGAACAATTGGTGGTGGTCGGCAGCATGAGCCACATGTGCGTCGATGGCGTGGTGCGGGCGGCGGCGGACCTGGGCTACGGCGTCACGGTGATTCACGACGCCTGCGCGACCCTCGACCTGGAATTCAACGGCGTCGTCGTGCCGGCTGCCCAGGTGCATGCGGCGTTCATGGCAGCGCTGGGGTTTGCCTACGCGAGCGTGGTGAGTACCGAGCAATTCCTGGCTGACCATCAATAAACCCACGGCACAGCTAAAAAACCGCGCTTAATCACCCAAGTGCGGTTTTGTCTCAGGCATCAACGGCGTGTCTGGAGGCGATCAAGTCTCCAGCACGAGCAACAACCGCGGCATCGTCGCCACGAACCCCATCTGCTGCGCTTCGCGCGCCATCCCCTTCAGCTTCTCGCCGCTGGCTTGATCGGCGTTGCGCAGCCACTGCCCCGCCACATCGATCAACCGCACATGATGGTTGATCCAGGCGCACGACGCCGACTCGGGCAATGCCGCCATCTGTTGCCCATGCCAGATAGCCTTTTCGGTATTGCCCGCCAACAGGCAGGTTTCAGCGGCAGCCACGCGAAAGCGCAAGGCGTTGTGGGCCAGGCAGGCTTGGGTGAGCTGGGCTTCGCCCTTCGCCAAGGCCTGCTGGCTGAACGGTCCATCGTCGCTGATCATTGCCAGGCTGCCGTAGACCCAAGGCCCGATATAGCGCTGCAGCTCGAAACGCTCCACCAGGCTCGCCGCCTCCATGATCAAGGTCTGCGCCAGCCCGCGCTCGCCCTGGCGCAACGCCACCCGCGCCAACCCTTCCAGCAGGATCGCTTCGAAACGGCTGGCGCCAAGGCTGCGTGCCAGCGCCAGGGCACTGCTCAGCTCTTGTTCCGCCAAGGCATCCTGGCCCCCCGCCACCAGCACCCAGGCCGCAGTGAGCCGCGAGAAAACCTGCGCTCGATGATTGCCCAGCCGGGCGCTGCATTCGATGGCCTCCATGGCGTCACGCAAGGCGGGCTCTGGCTGACCCAGGTACAACTGCGCCGATCCACGGGCACTGCGATTGGCCGCCTCCACGTGTGTCCACCCATTGCGCTCGCACAGGCGTACGCATTGATCGAAGACCTCGTAGGCAGTCTGCATGCGCCCTTGTGCGTAGTAGGAGTCGCCAATGCCACTCAAGGCCTTGGCCTCGGTTTCCAGGTCCCGGCCAATGCGAGCAGAAGACAAAGCTTCTTCGTGAAGGCGGCGACACTCGGCGTAGTCACCCCGTGGGAAATAGATATTCCCGCGCAAGTGATTCAACCGGGCAAGCGCCGCATAGGCCTGCATGGATCGGGCGATGGGCAGCATGTCTTCGATCAGGCGCTCCTCCTCGTCCAGGCAATCGAGGGTATTGAGGACTGCCGCCAGCCCCAACGCGGCCTCGATCCGATCCTGCGGCCGCTCGGCCAATGCCAAGGCGCGCTGGAAATGCACCCGGGCCTCCACGGTCTTGCCCAGGCCCGAACACGCCTGGCCGCACAGCAACGCGAAGGGGAAATTGCCCTGCGCACGTTCGGCAAACGCCGAGCATTGCCGCGCCAGCGCAAGGACACTGTCGTACTGGCAGGCCAGCCGTTTTTCGCCCATGGCCACCAACAGTGCGTCGAACGCCGCCGAATCGTTGGCCCGCAGCAAATGCTGGGCATAAAGCACCCGGTCGCGCGCGCGATAGAGATTCGCCACCTCACCGTGCAACTGCTCGCGCAGCAACGTGGGCATTGAATCGTAGAGGCAGTGCATGACCAGGTCGTGGACAAACAGATAGCTGCCTGGCTCGACCTCCCGCAACAGCCCTTGGCGCATATCCGCAGTCGGCAGATATCCGGGCTGCCCCAGTGCTTCGCGCCACAGCGTCAGCTCGAAGCGATTGCCCAGCACCGCGGCGTAGTGCAGGGCGCGACGTTGCTCGGGGGCCAATTTGTCAAAGCGGGTCTGGACCAGATGCCGCAGGCTGTCAGGGAAAACCCCTTGCTGGCTCGACAGCAGTTGTGTCAGATACAGCGGGTTGCCCTGGGCACGGGCGACACATTCGGCCCGGTAGCGCGGATCGACCTCAGTGAACTGCTCCGCCAGGACCGTGGCCTCCCGCGCCCGGATCGGCGCGATGTCGAGCAGACTCATGGGGCTGGAGGAATGCGTACGGATTTCGCTTTCCAGCGGATCGCCTTCGGGACGGGACGTCAGCAGCCAGACCACCGGCGCTTCGTCAGTGGCATCGAGCAGCCTGCCCAGCAGCATAAACAGCCTGGCATCGCCCCAGTGCAGGTCTTCGACGCAAATCAGCAAGGGCCGTTGCACCGCGCTGCGCAGCAACACGTCGAGCAAGGCCTGGAACAGCCCCTGGGTACGGGCCTGGTTGCTCATCGCGGCATACAGGGCCGGAGGCTCGGCAGACGACACCCCCGTCAGCACTTGCAAGAACATGCGATGTTCGGCGGCCACTTTCAGGCGGGACAAAGCGGCGTCCAACAGCGAGGCGCTGACAGACGCCGCGCCCCCCAGGTTGAGCAGGCTGGCCAGCAGTTGCCCCAGGGGCCAAAGGCTGTTGTCCATGCCGAAATCCAGCACATCGCCGCGATGGCAGGCAAAGCCCCGCTGCCGGGCCATTTCGAAAAACTCGCTGACCAGGCGGGTCTTGCCGATGCCCGCCATGCCGCGCACATAGACGATGTGCCCGTCCTGGCATTCCTGGGTGGCCTCGATCACCGCCTTGAACTGCAAGAGCTCGATGGCCCGCCCCACCAACGGGCGCGGCGCGTTTTCGTCGAGGCTGCGCGGGCGCAGGCATTTGCGATAGGCCTGAAACTCATCGTCGCTGGACGAAAACTCAAACCGTGCAGCGAGCTGTTCCAGCAGGTTTTGCGCAACATACACCGGCGCGTGCCCATGACGCTCCAACAGCGGCTTTTGCGCGAGCAAGACAGGCTCGACCGCAGGCTCCATGGTGTCGGCACTCAGGCGCACAAGCCGCAGTAACAGGGCATGCCCGGACGTAACGAATTGCTCCCGACTCAGGGCCAGCGCGCAGAGCAGGCCCCGCTCGCTATCGCTGCGATAGGCCTGTGGCGAACCGAACTGGGCGATCACCACATCCTGCGTCATCCCCAGTGGAACGCCACCGAACTGACGTACCAGGCGCTCGACTTCTTCCATGAACGTCATCGCGGGCAGCCCATCGATCCGAAAGGACAGCTCCAGCACGTAGCGGATGACGCTGTCATCGACCTGTTTCAGCGCCTGTTGCGCAAAGGCCGTCTGGTGCACCGCACTCATCGTCTGTTGGATGTGCGCCAAAGCCACTGAGGCGGGAGTGCTCAGCAGCTCACTCACATCGACCCCGAAGGCCGTCGCCAAGTGCCGAGCCGTGCGGTAAAGCACCGGCTTGCCGGTTTCGGCCCGCTTGATGGAGGCGATCGAGACGCACAAATGCCGGTTCAGGCAGGCCTCGGCCAGGGTTTCCTGGCTCAGGCCATGCTGTTTGCGCAGGCCTTTCAACGACACGGCGTCCAGCAGGACACGGCCGTCGGATATCGAGGCATCACGCTTGGGCAGGGCAGCAAAGGTGTTTGGTCGGGAGTCCATGTCGATAGCCCTTTCTACCCTGGGACAACGGCAGCCGATCGAGTGTACTCCTGCGCCTCGCCCGGGTTAATGAAAAGATGGCATTTGGCCTGATACCAAACTGATACCGGACTGACACCGCTCTGGACTGTCCGCCTATCACCGCCCTCCCGATACTCACTCCCATCAATTGACACCCAGTTGATACAACCTGAGCGATGGGAGAAAGGCGATGAGCGATGGACTGAAGGGCAACGCAGGCGATGACGTGCGGGATATCGGCGGCTCGCAATTACTGGGGCGCGGACTGAACCGGCTCGATTGGGCCGGCGACAGCAAGGAGTGCCTGAAGGTCGGCGATACCGAGTCGGGCAAACGTGCGGTGCCGTACCGGAAAACGTCTTACAACGTGGGGAAAAACGTCACCATGTCCACGGTCGTGGCCAACGACAACTTCTCCACCGAGACGTTTGCCTCCCGCGATGAGTTCGAAAGACATACCCAGACGAGTGTCGAAGCCTCCGGCAAATACGGCGCCTTTTCCGCCGGTTTCAAAGCCACCTTCGGCAGCGACATCAAGACGCTCGAAGAGCGCGAAGCCGCGCTCTACAGTCACACGGTGCGGTTATGGAAACTGACCCTCGAGGTCAGCCCCGCCAATGCGACGGAAGCGTTCAAGAAGCGCATCGATGAGTTGCCCAAGGCCTTCGACCCGAGCAATCCGGCGCCATTCTTTAATTTCCTGGTCGACTTTGGTGCCGATATCGTCAGCGAAGTGACTGTCGGTGGCTCGCTGAACTATGCGATGACCGCACTCAAGAGTTTCCTCAGCAAGACCAACACCCTCGATGCCATGGTCAAGGCCGAATACGGCACCTTTGTCAGCGGCAGCGCGACCACCTCGGTCTCGGAAACGGTCAAGAAAAACATCGCCCATCGCAACGCCAACCTGACCACCCGGGGTGGCACGCACGCCATCGCTTTCAACTCAGTGGACCCGAACAATTGCAATGCGGAGTTCGGCAAATGGCGCGAGTCGCTGCCCGACGACCCGACCGTCGTGGAATTGGCAATCGCGCCGGTCTATCGCTTCGTCAAGGAAGGCGAGACCCGTACGGCACTGGAGCAGGCCTACCAGTGGTACACCAGCTACAAGGCGGAAATCGAAGCCACTTGGCAAGACTCGGTGGTTGTCCTCGGCCGCTCCGGGCGGCAAGCCAGCTCCAAGGCCGAAACAACCCGCCCTGCCTTGCGAATGGTGTTCGTCGACAACAAAAGCAAGGAAACCAGCGAAAGCTTCCACTACCCACCCGCCGCGAATGCATCGACCACGGAATTTGAACAGTTCTGGGATGCGCTGGCCCTGCTGCTGAGACAAAAAAACGGGCAAAAATTGCTGATGGCCACTGAGCGCTGGCCACGCGACGCGCGCTACTACCCGACGTATGCCATGCGTGAGGCCCTGCTGTCCAACGGCGCCAGCGAAGTGTCGCTGATGCGCTGGGACACGCTGACCAAGCACATGCAGCCCAACCCGTTGTCCGGCCTGACCTATGTACTGGCGGGAAATGACTTCGAGGTGCCCGGTGTCGATGGACTCATTGCCGGTTTTGGCCAGGCAGGCAAGGACCTCAACCCAACGGTGAAGATCAAGGCTCGGTTTTCCCACGACTCGTTCGGCAAGGTCAAGTTGGTAAAAACCGCAACGACCGAGGAAGACCCTCGCACCGCGCTGTACATCGTGCGCAACAATACCGACGCCAAACCGGCCCTGGCGGTCGACCCGCAAAACCGGACCCGTATCGCCATGCAGACGCCGGACAGGCACAATCCAGGGCAATACTGGTACATGCCCGAGCTGGAAAAACCTTATCCGGAAATCAACCACCCGGTGCTGCTGATCAACTACGAGACGGGAACCTGCCTGCAGGGCATGCACGACCAGGGCGACTGCCGGCTCAAGCCCATCGAACCGGGTCGCCAGCAGGACGACGTCATCTGGGACCGCCGCGGCGATGAGGTATTTCACCTGTTGATGGTCTACTACTGGATGGACGCCCTGTGCCTGACCCAGATTGAAAAACGCGCCGCCGTCCGGCCTTGGCGCCTACCTCACGGCATGGACTGGTTGCGTGAACAGCATCGTCCGTACAGTTGACACCCAATAGTGACATCCCCTGTGGGAGCGAGCTTGCTCGCGATAGCGCTGGTTCAGCTTGCTTCAATGTTGAATGTGCCGCCGCCATCGCGAGCAAGCTCGCTCCCACAGGTTCGTCGGGCGATTGAGCGCCCTTTCTCTAGCCTTCTTGCGTGCGTGGTCCCCATACGATGCAAGTCTTCAACAGTGTTCCCTTTATCGGCGATGGCGTGGAAACGGCCCTCGATCCCAGCCGGTTCCCCTACCTGTTCAACGACCATGGCCTGGCACGACCGAGTGTCCAGGAGCGCGGCCACCTGATCCAGCTCAGCCCCGAGAACCCGGCCCTGTCCCTGGGTACTCGCTACTCGGGCATCAGTTGGCGGGACCGTGAGGTTGCAACGAACAGCGGTTCCTATTGGATCAAGACGTTCGACTTCCACGCCAGCGAAGTGCACTACGCACCGATCTGGGCAACCAAGGAAACGGCGCAGGCCTTTGGCATGACCCTGCTCGGCAACGGCGAATGCCTGCGTTTCGAGTACGACCAACTGATCCTGGGCCAATACACCTACGGCAAATGGGCCGGCCACCAGTCGCCCTACCTGGGCCCGGCGCGCCAGCGCGAGCTGCTGACCTACAACCCGACCGACCTCGAATACCACAACTTCCCCCACGCGTTCTTCTCCCGTTATGGCCGCTTGCCGCTGGTGATCAGCGTCGCCCGCTGGCGGCCTGCGTCGAGGGAAATCCATTTGGCCGACCTGTGGCTGCGGCCCGGCGATGCGCTGGTCCTGCCGCCCAAGCACTACCCCGACATCGCCCCCAGTGACGCCCACGGCGTCGAAAACTGGCCGGCCGTCGTGGACCTGCATGGCAATCGAAACTCGGCGCTGGCCTGCTGGTTCGGAGAAGGTGAAGACTGTTTGCTGACGGAGACAATCCTGGCCAACTCGACCTTGATGAGCTCTCCCCAGGGCAAACCGCACTATCACGAAGAAAAAGCGCCGACGCGGCATGAGTTACCGACGGACTATCGGCCGTGAGGGTTGATAGCACGGCAAGTCAGACAGAAAAAACCTGGATTGGCGGGGGCCAGGAAGAACCCAACCTTGGGCGAACCGTTTTTTACTAGGCGTACTTGAAGAATAACGATAAGAATGGCCGGGCATTTTCCCAAGAGCCAGCCGTATGAAACGCAAACGCCCGCCGCGCCTGGTCGAATCCCCGTTCCCGACCACTGCAACAGCGCTACTGCACCCGCCCACGTGGGATTGCTCAAGCGACGTATCCAGGCCGGGATACCTGGGCACGATGGTGTATGCCGTGGTGATACTGCTGGCCTTGCCGGTCTACGGGCTGGCAGTGCTATCGACGGAGCTGTTTCATGTCGGACAAAACCTGTCGCCCATCCACACAAGAGTGATCGAGGATCCTCTGTTCATAGCGCTCATGTTAATCAGCGCATTCGCGGCCGTCTGCCTGCTCAACTGCCTAGGGTGCTCGGTTTCTGCTTCGACGAACGCCAGCAACGCCTCACCTTCACCCAACGCCGCCCTGCCCGGCAAACCACCGAAGAATACGTGCCGTACAGCGACATCCATTACATCAAGCCTTACAAAACGACCGCTTCCGCCAACATCTGTCACTTTGTGGTGGGCTTCGCCGGGGGCAATGGCAAAGCCATCGCACTTCGGGTAGGGGTGGATCTGACGGATCAGGACATGGCGTTTCATGCCGCGTGGTTGAGTCAGTCGATTGGCGAGAGGATGCAGGAGGTATTGGATCTGGATCTGTGAGCGAGGCTAGGCTTACCCGTGTCCCCAAAGTCACGAATCGGTTTGCGCCAGACAAATAAAAAGCCCCAAGTGCTGAGCGCTTGGGGCTTTCGTGACCTACCTGCGTAAGGCTCTCAGGCAAGGATCAGAACGGAATATCGTCATCGAAGCTGTCGAAATCCGGAGCCGGTTGCGGCGCGGCCTGTTGTGGGGCCGGACGCTCACGTTGCGGCTGTGGCGCCGACTGTGGACGAGGTGCCTGCTGACGTGGGGCCGACTGCTGGTAGTTGTTGCCACCTTGTTGCTGGTCGCCCTGTGGACGGCCACCCAGCAATTGCATGGTGCCTTGCATGTCCACCACGATTTCGGTGGTGTAGCGCTTGATGCCGTCTTTTTCCCACTCGCGGGTCTGAAGCTTGCCTTCGATGTACACCTGCGAACCCTTGCGCAGGTATTCGCCGGCGATCTCGGCCACCTTGCCGAACATCGACACGCGGTGCCATTCGGTCTTCTCGACCTTCTGGCCGGTTTGCTTGTCGGTCCACTGTTCGCTGGTCGCCAGACTCAGGTTGGTCACGGCGTTGCCGTTCGGCAGGTAGCGAACTTCGGGATCCTGGCCGCAAGTACCGACCAATATGACTTTGTTAACCCCACGGGCCATAACGTTCTCCTAGGCTTCGCACGTGGTCGGGGCCGGGTTGTTCACCAGGCGCTCGAGCGTCGCGCGATCCAATAATTCGGTGTCGAGTTTGATATACACGGCCGCCTCGTCGGCGACCACCACTGCATCGGTTACTCCAACGACGGCCTTCAGACGCTCGGTCAGGCCAGCCTCACGAATCGCCTCGGGCGATAAGGGCAAGCGCAGGCTCGTCACATAGGGAGGTTCGCGCATGGTAACAGCAAAGGCTAACCAAAGTGCAGCCAGCGCGGCGCATCCCAGGAACACAACCGACAAACCGCCATGCTGGAACAGCCAGCCGCCGAGGATCCCGCCCAACGCCGAACCCAGGAACTGGCTGGTGGAGTAGACCCCCATCGCCGTGCCCTTGCCGCCCGCCGGCGAAACCTTGCTGATCAGCGACGGCAGCGAGGCTTCCAGCAGATTGAACGCGGTGAAGAACACCACCGTACCGATCACCAGGGCCCGCAAGCTATCGCCGAACTGCCAGAAGAATAGCTCAGTGAGCATCAGCGTCACGACGGCACCGAGCAAAACTCGTTTCATTTTGCGTCGTTTTTCGCCATAGATGATGAACGGGATCATGGCGAAGAACGAGATCAGCAACGCGGTCAGGTAGACCCACCAGTGCTGTTCCTTGGGCAGGCCGGCCTTCTCGACCAGGGCCAGCGGCAAAGCCACGAAGCTGGACATCAGCATGGCGTGGAGCACGAAAATGCCCAGGTCCAGGCGCAGCAGGTCCGGGTGCTTGAGCGTCGGGATCAATGCCTGGCGCGCCACCCCGGATTCCCGGTGCTGCAACGGCCCGGTGGCGCGCGGCACCATGAACGCCACGATCAGGATCCCCACCAGGGCCATGGCACCGGTCGCCAGGAACAGGCCCGACAAGCCAAAGGCCCGGGTCAGCAAGGGACCGACCACCATGGCCACGGCGAACGACAGACCGATGGTCATGCCGATCATGGCCATGGCCTTGGTCCGATGCTGTTCGCGGGTCAGGTCCGACAGCAGCGCCATGACGGCCGCGGAAATGGCCCCGGCCCCCTGCAGGATGCGTCCGGCGATCACGCCCCAGATCGAGTCGGCATTGGCCGCCAGCACGCTGCCGAGGGCGAAGACGATCAGCCCCAGGTAGATAACCGGACGCCGGCCGATGCGGTCGGAAATGATCCCGAACGGGATCTGGAAGATCGCCTGGGTCAGGCCATAAGCGCCAATCGCCAGGCCGATGAGGGCCGGGGTGGCGCCTGCCAGGTCCATGCCATAGGTCGCCAGCACCGGCAACACCATGAACATGCCCAGCATACGGAAGGCGAACACCAGGGCCAGACCGCTTGCTGCGCGTGTCTCGCCACGACTCATGCGTTCGCTGTGGGGATCTTGCATGGAAAAACCTCATGTGAACCGGCGGCGATTCTACCAGTCCCATCGATTGAGAGGGTATATGGCGACCGTTTGCCGCGCAGTCTTCATGTATGGCTGCAATCGCGCCTTCAATAGTGTGCATCCATCCAGTATTTGCCCGTATACTCCTACGTTTTCGACGCCCGCCGAGCGAGGCCACTTTGGACAAGATCCTGATTCGTGGGGCCCGTACCCACAACCTGAAGAATATCGACCTGACCCTGCCACGGGACAAGCTGATCGTCATCACCGGCCTGTCCGGATCCGGCAAATCATCCCTGGCCTTCGACACGTTGTACGCCGAAGGCCAGCGACGCTATGTCGAATCGCTGTCGGCCTATGCCCGGCAGTTCCTGTCGATGATGGAAAAACCCGACGTCGACACCATCGAAGGCCTGTCGCCGGCCATTTCCATCGAACAGAAGTCGACCTCCCATAACCCCCGGTCGACGGTCGGCACCATCACCGAGATCTACGACTACCTGCGCTTGCTGTATGCGCGGGTCGGCATTCCCCGCTGCCCCGACCACGACATTCCCCTGGAAGCCCAGACCGTCAGCCAGATGGTCGACCTGGTGCTGGCCCAGCCCGAAGGCAGCAAGCTGATGCTGCTGGCCCCGGTGGTTCGCGAGCGCAAGGGCGAACACCTGATGGTGTTCGAAGAACTGCGCGCCCAAGGCTTCGTGCGGGCCCGGGTCAACGGCAAGCTGTGCGAACTGGACGAACTGCCGAAGCTGGATAAACAGAAGAAGCACTCGATCGATGTGGTGGTCGATCGTTTCAAGGTCCGTGCCGACTTGCAGCAGCGGTTGGCCGAGTCCTTCGAGACCGCGCTGAAACTGGCCGACGGCATCGCCCTGGTCGCACCGATGGACGACGAGCCCGGCGAGGAGATCATTTTCTCCGCACGCTTCGCCTGCCCGATCTGCGGCCATGCCATCAGCGAGCTGGAACCCAAGCTGTTCTCCTTCAACAACCCGGCGGGCGCCTGCCCGACGTGCGACGGCCTGGGGGTCAAGCAGTTCTTCGACACCAAACGCCTGGTCAACGGCGAGCTGACCCTGGCCGAAGGGGCGATTCGCGGCTGGGACAGGCGCAACGTCTATTACTTCCAGATGCTCGGCTCGCTGGCGGCCCACTACAAATTCAGCCTGGACAAGCCGTTCAACGAGTTGCCCGCCGACCAGCAGAAATTCATCCTGCACGGCAGCGGCTCGCAGAATGTCGACTTCAAATACCTCAACGACCGTGGCGACATCGTCAAGCGTTCCCACCCGTTCGAAGGCATCGTGCCGAACCTGGAACGACGCTACCGCGAGACCGAGTCGGCCAGCGTGCGCGAAGAACTGGCCAAGTTCCTCAGCACCCAGCCCTGCCCCGATTGCCGTGGCACCCGTCTGCGTCGCGAAGCGCGGCATGTGTGGGTCGGCGAGAAGACGCTGCCGGCGGTGACCAACCTGCCGATTGGCGACGCCACCGATTACTTCGGCGGCTTGAAGCTCACCGGTCGTCGTGGCGAAATCGCCGACAAGATCCTCAAGGAAATCCGCGAACGCCTGCAGTTTCTGGTGAACGTCGGCCTGGACTACCTGACCCTCGATCGCAGCGCAGACACCTTGTCCGGCGGCGAAGCCCAGCGTATCCGCCTCGCCAGCCAGATCGGCGCCGGCCTGGTGGGGGTGATGTACATCCTCGACGAGCCGTCCATCGGCCTGCACCAGCGGGATAACGACCGGTTGCTCGGGACCCTGAAACACCTGCGGGACATCGGCAACACGGTGATCGTGGTCGAGCACGACGAGGACGCCATCCGCCTGGCGGACTACGTGGTGGACATCGGCCCGGGCGCAGGGGTCCATGGCGGGCATATCGTTGCCCAAGGCACGGCTGCAGAAGTCATGGCGCACCCTGACTCGCTGACGGGCAAGTACCTGTCGGGCCGGGTGAAGATCAAGGTTCCGGCCAAACGTACGCCGCGCAACAAGAAGTTGTCCCTGACCCTCAAGGGCGCCCGTGGCAACAACTTGCGCAACGTCGACCTGGAAATCCCGATCGGCTTGCTAACCTGCGTGACCGGCGTGTCCGGCTCCGGCAAATCGACGCTGATCAACAACACCCTGTTCCCCCTCAGCGCCACGGCCCTGAACGGCGCCACCACCCTGGAAGCGGCCGTCCACGACAGCATCAAGGGCCTGGAGCACCTGGACAAGGTGGTCGACATCGACCAGAGCCCGATCGGCCGCACACCGCGCTCCAACCCGGCGACCTACACCGGGTTGTTCACGCCGATCCGCGAGCTGTTCGCCGGCGTGCCGGAGTCCCGCTCCCGAGGCTACGGCCCGGGGCGCTTCTCGTTCAACGTCAAGGGCGGGCGCTGCGAGGCCTGCCAGGGCGATGGCCTGATCAAGGTGGAAATGCACTTCCTGCCCGACATCTACGTGCCGTGCGATGTGTGCAAGAGCAAGCGCTACAACCGCGAAACCCTGGAGATCAAATACAAGGGCAAGAACATCCACGAAACCCTGGAGATGACCATCGAAGAGGCCCGGGTGTTCTTCGATGCGGTGCCGGCCCTGGCGCGCAAGCTCCAGACGCTGATGGATGTCGGCCTGTCGTACATCAAGCTGGGGCAGTCGGCAACGACGCTGTCCGGCGGTGAAGCCCAACGGGTCAAGTTGTCTCGCGAGCTGTCCAAGCGCGACACCGGCAAGACCCTGTATATCCTCGACGAGCCGACCACCGGTCTGCACTTCGCCGATATCCAGCAATTGCTCGACGTGCTGCATCGCCTTCGCGATCACGGCAACACCGTGGTGGTGATCGAACACAACCTGGACGTGATCAAGACGGCTGACTGGCTGGTGGACCTGGGGCCGGAAGGCGGCTCCAAGGGCGGCCAGATCATTGCCGTGGGCACGCCCGAACAAGTGGCCGAAATGAAGCAGTCCTACACCGGTTACTACCTCAAGCCGTTGCTGGAGCGTGATCGGGACTGATTTCACCCGGGCACGAAAAAGCCCCTGTCATCTCATCGATGGCAGGGGCTTGATCGTTCCCACGCTCTGCGTGGGAATGCCGCTTGGGACGCTCTGCGTTCCCTTTCCCAGCAATCAGAACTGTGATTGCAGGTAGTTTTCCAGGCCAATCAACTTGATCAGACCCAACTGCTTCTCGAGCCAGTAGGTATGGTCTTCTTCGGTGTCGTTAAGCTGGATCCGCAGGATCTCTCGGGTCACGTAGTCGTTGTGTTGCTCGCAAAGCTCGATGCCTTTGCACAGCGCGGCGCGGACTTTGTATTCCAGGCGCAGGTCAGCGGCCAACATATCGGGCACGGTGGTCCCGACATCCAAGTCATCCGGACGCATCCGCGGCGTGCCTTCGAGCATCAGGATCCGGCGCATCAGCGCATCGGCGTGCTGGGTCTCTTCTTCCATCTCATGGTTGATACGTTCGTAGAGCTCGGTGAAACCCCAGTCCTCGTACATCCGCGAATGGATGAAATATTGATCACGGGCCGCCAGCTCGCCGGTCAGCAACGTGTTGAGGTAATCGATTACATCTGGGTGACCTTGCATCGCCCTGTATCTCCACAAGCATTGAAGGCTCTAGTTTGAACCAACCTGACGGAGAGGTCACTCGCTCATCGCAATAAAAGCGAAGAAAATCCGAGAAAACCGGGCTAAATAACGCAAAAACCGCCCAAATGAGGGCGGTTCTGCTTCTCGTTTAGACTTAGTTAAGCTGTACGCCCAACGCCTTTGCGATACCTTCTCCATAAGCGGCGTCCGCCCTGAAGAAATGCTGGAGCTGACGATCAACGACATCCGCCGATACACCGGTCATCGCGCCGGCGATATTGTTGATCAGCAACGCTTTCTGCTCGTCGCTCATCAAACGGAACAACGCACCGGCGTGGCTGTAGTAGTCCGTATCTTCGCGATGATCGTAACGACCCGCCGCGCCACTGAGGGCCAGTGCCGGCTCCGCATAACGCGGCGCCTGCTTCGGTGCCTCCACATAGCTGTTCGGCTCGTAGTTCGGTGCCGCCCCGCCGTTGCTGCCAAACGCCATGGCACCGTCGCGCTGGTAGGTGTTGACCGGGCTACGTGGCGCATTCACCGGCAATTGCTGGTGATTGGTGCCCACACGGTAGCGGTGCGCATCGGCGTAGGCGAAGACCCGGCCCTGCAGCATGCGATCCGGCGAGAGACCAACCCCTGGCACCATGTTGCTCGGGCCAAACGCCGCCTGCTCGACTTCAGCGAAGTAATTCAGCGGGTTGCGGTTGAGTTCGAGCACACCCACTTCGATCAATGGAAACTCTTTCTGCGACCAGGTCTTGGTCACGTCGAACGGATTCTCGTAATGGGCCGCAGCCTGGGCCTCGCTCATGATCTGGATGCAGACGCGCCATTTCGGGAAGTCACCGCGCTCAATGGCCTCGAACAAGTCGCGTTGGGCATAATCCGGGTCGGTACCCGCCAGGCGTGCGGCTTCTGCCGGCGCGAGGTTCTTGATGCCTTGCAGGGTCTTGTAGTGCCACTTCACCCAGTGCCGCTCACCCTGTGCGTTGATCAGGCTGTAGGTGTGGCTGCCGAAGCCGTGCATGTGGCGGTAGCCATCCGGAATGCCGCGGTCGGAAAACAGGATGGTGACCTGGTGCAGCGCCTCAGGCGAATGCGACCAGAAATCCCACATCGCCTGGGCACTTTTCAGGTTGCTTTGCGGCAGACGCTTTTGGGTGTGGATAAAATCCGGAAATTTCAACGGATCACGGATAAAGAAGACCGGCGTGTTGTTGCCAACGATGTCCCAGTTGCCTTCCTCGGTGTAGAACTTCAGGGCGAAACCCCGCGGATCGCGTTCAGTGTCGGCGGAACCACGCTCGCCACCCACAGTGGAGAATCGCAGGAAGGTGGGCGTCTGCTTGCCGATCGACTCGAACAACTTGGCGCTGGTGTACTGGGTGATGTCCTGGGTGACGGTAAAGGTACCGTAGGCCCCCGACCCTTTGGCGTGCACGCGACGCTCGGGAATGTTCTCGCGGTTGAAGTGAGCGAGCTTTTCGATCAGGTGAAAATCGTCGAGCAGCAGCGGGCCGCGCGGGCCGGCGGAACGAGAGTTCTGGTTATCGGCGACAGGAGCGCCGCTGGCGGTCGTAAGCGTTTTGATCTGGCTCATGCTCAATCTTCCTAGGTCGGTCTTCAAACTGCCGGCTAATCGGCTGGAAAGGAGTATTGATCATGTTAGTGACAGTATCCAAATTCATTAAATCATGGACATCGATAGTCATTATCTAATGCTGAAGACTTGCCGATAGCCCAACCAGGCGAAACGGTCCTGGCACTTTTCAGCAGGCAACAAAAAACCGGGCACAAGGCCCGGTTTTTCGTTTGTTGCCGACTTACTCAGCGGATACAGCTTCACCGCTGGTAGCACGATCAACCAACTCGACGTACGCCATAGGCGCATTGTCGCCAGCGCGGAAACCGCACTTGAGGATGCGCAGGTAGCCACCCTCACGGGTAGCGTAACGCTTGCCCAGGTCGTTGAAGAGCTTACCAACGATAGCTTTCGAACGAGTACGGTCGAAAGCCAGACGGCGGTTAGCCAGGCTATCTGTCTTGGCCAGAGTGATCAGCGGCTCAGCAACGCGACGCAGTTCTTTGGCTTTCGGCAGTGTAGTTTTGATCAGCTCGTGCTCGAACAGCGACACCGCCATGTTTTGGAACATGGCCTTGCGGTGCGAGCTGGTGCGGCTCAGATGACGACCACTTTTACGATGACGCATGGTTCATTCCTTACCAAACACAACGTTCGGTGATTACGACGATCAGGCAGTCGCCTTGTCGTCCTTCTTAAGACTTGCAGGCGGCCAGTTGTCGAGGCGCATGCCGAGGGACAGACCGCGGGAGGCCAGAACGTCCTTGATTTCAGTCAAGGATTTCTTGCCAAGGTTCGGAGTCTTCAACAGCTCTACTTCGGTACGCTGAATCAGGTCGCCGATGTAGTAGATGTTTTCCGCCTTAAGGCAGTTAGCCGAACGTACAGTCAGTTCCAGATCGTCAACCGGGCGAAGCAGGATCGGATCGATCTCGTCTTCCTGCTCGACAACCACTGGCTCACTGTCACCCTTGAGGTCGACGAACGCAGCCAACTGCTGTTGCAGGATGGTTGCAGCACGGCGGATAGCCTCTTCAGGATCCAGGGTACCGTTGGTTTCCAGATCAATAACCAGCTTGTCCAGGTTGGTACGCTGTTCGACACGGGCGTTTTCCACCACGTATGCGATACGGCGAACTGGGCTGAACGAAGAGTCAAGCTGCAAGCGACCGATGCTGCGGCTTTCGTCTTCATCGCTCTGACGCGAGTCTGCCGGTTCATAACCACGACCACGAGCTACGGTGAGCTTCATGTTCAGGGCGCCGTTAGACGCCAGGTTAGCGATTACGTGATCGGGGTTAACGATCTCGACATCATGATCCAGCTGAATATCGGCAGCGGTAACCACCCCCGAACCCTTCTTCGACAAGGTCAGCGTAACTTCGTCACGACCGTGCAGCTTGATAGCCAGACCTTTCAGGTTCAACAGGATTTCAATTACGTCTTCCTGTACACCTTCGATGGCGCTGTACTCGTGGAGCACACCGTCAATCTCGGCCTCGACTACTGCACAGCCGGGCATTGAGGACAACAGGATGCGGCGCAGCGCGTTGCCCAGGGTGTGGCCGAAACCACGCTCGAGAGGCTCGAGTGTGATCTTGGCGCGGGTTGGACTGACAACCTGCACATCAATATGGCGGGGTGTCAGGAACTCATTTACCGAAATCTGCATGGATGCACCTATTTTCTAGCCCTTACTTGGAGTAGAGCTCGACAATCAGGCTTTCGTTGATGTCGGCGGACAGATCACTGCGAGCAGGAACGTTCTTGAAAACGCCCGACTTCTTCTCAGTGTCTACTTCTACCCATTCTACGCGGCCACGTTGGGCACACAGATCGAGAGCTTGGACAATGCGAAGTTGGTTCTTTGCTTTCTCGCGAACAGCAACCACGTCACCAGCACGAACCTGGTAGGACGGAACGTTTACGGTCTGACCGTTAACGCTGATCGACTTGTGCGATACCAGCTGACGGGATTCGGCACGAGTAGAACCGAAGCCCATACGGTATACAACGTTGTCCAGACGGCATTCGAGCAGTTGCAACAGGTTTTCGCCGGTTGCGCCTTTCTTGCCAGCTGCTTCTTTGTAGTAGCCGCTGAATTGACGCTCGAGAACGCCGTAGATACGACGGACCTTCTGCTTTTCACGCAGTTGGGTGCCGTAATCGGACTGGCGACCGCGGCGTTGGCCGTGGATACCAGGTGCTGCTTCAATGTTGCACTTCGATTCGATCGCGCGCACGCCGCTCTTCAGAAAAAGATCGGTGCCTTCGCGACGAGCGAGTTTGCATTTTGGACCAATGTAACGAGCCATTCTTTACAATCTCCTGGATTACACGCGGCGCTTCTTCGGCGGACGGCACCCGTTGTGCGGGATTGGCGTCACGTCGGTGATGCTGGCGATCTTGTAGCCACAGCCGTTCAAAGCGCGGACTGCGGATTCACGACCTGGACCTGGACCCTTGACGTTGACGTCGAGGTTTTTCAGGCCGTATTCCAGCGCAGCTTGACCAGCACGCTCAGCAGCTACTTGAGCAGCGAACGGGGTGGACTTGCGGGAACCGCGGAAACCCGAACCACCGGAGGTAGCCCAGGAAAGAGCGTTACCTTGACGGTCGGTAATGGTCACGATGGTGTTGTTAAAAGAAGCATGGATGTGGGCGATGCCATCAACCACTGTCTTTTTAACTTTTTTACGAGGACGAGCAGCAGGTTTTGCCATGATTAAATTCCTGTCGATTCGCTGGGGCGATTACTTGCGGATCGGCTTACGCGGACCTTTACGGGTACGCGCGTTGGTCTTGGTACGCTGACCGCGTACTGGCAGACCACGACGATGACGCAGACCGCGATAGCAACCGAGGTCCATCAAGCGCTTGATTTTCATGTTGATTTCGCGACGCAGGTCACCTTCAGTGGTGAACTTCGCCACTTCGCCACGCAGCTGTTCAATCTGCTCGTCGCTCAGATCTTTGATCTTTGCCGCTGGGTTGACCCCAGTCACTGCACAAATTTTCTGTGCAGTAGTGCGACCAACACCATAGATGTAGGTCAGCGAGATAACAGTATGCTTGTTATCTGGAATGTTGACGCCTGCAATACGGGCCATTCAGTGGGACTCCAATTGACAGCTACCTACGCCCCGGAAGCCAAGAAATAGGGCGCGAGATAATATCGCTGTAATAACAAATAATCAACCCGGCAGCGCACTAGCTGCCGGGCTTAAAGCACAATCACACTCAGCCTTGGCGCTGTTTGTGACGCGGTTCCGCGCTGCAAATTACCCGAACAACACCTTCGCGGCGAATAATCTTGCAGTTGCGGCACAGCTTTTTCACCGATGCACGAACTTTCATCACCAACTCCTCGAACCTTATGGACGCTACTCAGCGCAACATGCCGCTGCCGTAGCCCTTCAGGTTGGCTTTCTTCATCAGGGATTCGTACTGGTGCGAAACGAGGTGCGATTGTACTTGGGACATGAAGTCCATCACAACCACGACCACGATCAGCAACGAGGTCCCGCCAAGGTAGAACGGTACGTTTGCCGCAACCACCAGGAACTGGGGCAACAGACAGACGGCCGTCATGTAAAGAGCACCGAACATGGTCAAGCGAGTCAGAACGCCATCAATGTAGCGCGCAGACTGCTCACCTGGACGGATGCCCGGAATAAAGGCACCGGACTTCTTCAGGTTTTCCGCTACGTCTTTCGGATTGAACATCAACGCCGTATAGAAGAAGCAGAAGAAAATAATCCCTGCACTAAACAGCAGAATATTCAACGGCTGACCAGGAGCGATCGACTGCGAGATGTCCTGCAACCAGCCCATACCTTCAGACTGGCCGAACCAGGCACCCAACGAAGCCGGGAACAGCAGGATGCTGCTCGCGAAAATAGCCGGAATGACGCCGGCCATGTTCACCTTCAACGGCAAGTGGCTGGTCTGCGCAGCAAACACCTTGCGGCCCTGCTGACGCTTGGCGTAGTGAACGGCAATACGCCGCTGACCACGCTCGATGAACACCACGAAACCGATAATCGCTACTGCCAGCAGACCGATGGCAACCAGGGCGAAAATGTTGATATCACCCTGACGCGCAGACTCGAAAGACTGCCCGATCGCTCTCGGAAGACCGGCGACGATACCTGCGAAGATCAACATCGAGATACCGTTGCCAACACCACGCTCAGTAATCTGCTCACCCAGCCACATCATGAACATCGCGCCCGCCACAAACGTGGTTACCGCAACGAAATGAAAGCTGAAGTCAGCAGTGAACGAAACGCCCTGCCCCGCCAGGCCAATGGACATGCCAATGGCCTGAACGAGAGCGAGGACGACAGTGCCGTAGCGGGTGTACTGGCTGATCTTGCGACGGCCAGCTTCACCTTCCTTCTTCAACTGCTCCAGCTGCGGGCTGACGGCGCTCATCAGTTGCATGATGATCGATGCCGAAATGTACGGCATGATCCCCAGTGCAAAGATGCTCATCCGCTCCAGCGCGCCACCGGAAAACATGTTGAACAAGCTAAGAATGGTCCCCTCATTCTGTCGAAACAGGTCCGCGAGTCGGTCCGGGTTGATACCTGGAACCGGGATGTGTGCGCCTATTCGGTAGACGATAATCGCCAGGAACAGAAAACGCAGACGAGCCCAGAGTTCAGACATACCGCCTTTGCCGAGCGCAGAGAGAGCACCTTGCTTAGCCATTTATTCCTCGAACTTGCCGCCAGCTGCTTCGATAGCCGCACGCGCACCTTTGGTGGCGCCGATTCCCTTTCCGATGGTGACAGCACGAGCAACTTCGCCCGACAGCATGATTTTCACACGCTGTACGTTCTGGTTGATCACGTTGGCATCCTTCAGGGACTGCACGGTGACGATGTCGCCGTCCACTTTGGCCAGCTCGGACAGACGCACTTCTGCGCGATCCATGGCTTTCAGGGAAACGAAACCGAACTTCGGCAGGCGACGATGCAGCGGCTGTTGACCGCCTTCAAAGCCTGGAGCAATGGTGCCACCGGAGCGGGAGGTCTGACCTTTGTGGCCACGGCCACCGGTCTTGCCCAAACCACTACCGATACCACGGCCCGGACGATGCTTTTCGCGACGGGAACCCGGCGCTGGACTCAGATCATTGAGTTTCATCGATTAACCCTCGACACGCAGCATGTAGTAAGCCTTGTTGATCATCCCGCGATTCTCGGGAGTATCCTGGACTTCTACAGTGTGACCGATGCGACGCAGACCCAGACCCTTAACGCACAGTTTGTGGTTAGGGATGCGGCCGGTCATGCTTTTGATCAGCGTTACTTTTACGGTAGCCATGATCAGAAGATCTCCTTGACGCTTTTGCCACGCTTGGCGGCAATGGATTCAGGAGACTGCATTGCTTTCAAACCCTTGAAAGTGGCGTGAACCACGTTTACCGGGTTAGTCGAGCCGTAGCACTTGGCCAGAACGTTCTGAACGCCAGCAACTTCGAGGACAGCACGCATAGCGCCGCCAGCGATGATACCGGTACCTTCAGAAGCAGGCTGCATGTACACCTTCGAAGCGCCGTGGGCGGACTTCATTGCGTACTGCAGGGTGGTGCCGTTCAGATCAACCTGGATCATGTTGCGGCGAGCAGCTTCCATTGCCTTCTGGATCGCAGCAGGCACTTCACGCGACTTGCCACGGCCGAAGCCAACACGGCCTTTACCATCACCCACTACGGTCAACGCAGTGAAAGTGAAGATACGGCCGCCTTTAACGGTTTTGGCTACGCGGTTAACTTGAACCAGCTTCTCGATGTAGCCTTCGTCGCGCTTTTGGTCGTTATTTGACATAACTTAGAACTCCAGCCCAGCTTCACGAGCAGCATCAGCCAGCGCCTTGACGCGGCCGTGGTACTTGAAGCCAGAGCGGTCGAAAGCCACCTGCGAGACGCCAGCGGCTTTAGCACGCGTAGCGACCAGCTGGCCAACCTTAGTGGCCGCGTCGATGTTGCCAGTGGCGCCATCACGCAGTTCTTTATCCAAAGTCGAGGCACTTGCCAGGACTTTGTTGCCGTCGGCCGAAATGACCTGGGCGTAGATGTGCTGCGACGAGCGGAACACGCAGAGACGCACGACTTCGAGTTCGTGCATTTTCAGGCGTGCTTTGCGAGCGCGACGCAGTCGAGTAACTTTTTTGTCGGTCATTTGCTATGCCCTACTTCTTCTTGGCTTCTTTACGACGGACGACTTCGTCCGCGTAGCGCACACCTTTGCCTTTGTACGGCTCTGGTGGACGGAAGTCGCGGATCTCGGCGGCCACTTGACCTACCAGCTGCTTGTCGATGCCCTTGATCAGGATATCGGTCTGGCTAGGAGTCTCAGCGGTGATGCCTTCCGGCAGTTCATAATCCACTGGGTGCGAGAAGCCAAGAGCCAGGTTCAGCACTGTGCCTTTTGCTTGCGCTTTGTAACCAACACCGACCAGCTGGAGCTTGCGCTCGAAGCCTTGGCTTACGCCTTGGACCATGTTGTTTACCAACGCACGAGTGGTACCAGCCATTGCGCGAGTCTGTTGATCGCCATTGCGAGCAGCGAAACGCAGCTCACCAGCTTCTTCAACGATCTCAACGGACGAATGGATGTTCAGTTGCAGAGTGCCCTTGGCACCCTTCACCGAAAGCTGTTGGCCTGCGAATTTGACTTCGACACCGGCTGGCAGCTTAACGGGGTTCTTAGCGACGCGTGACATGCTTATCCCCCCTTAGAACACAGTGCAAAGAACTTCGCCGCCGACACCGGCAGCGCGCGCAGCACGATCCGTCATCACACCCTTGTTGGTGGAGACGATAGACACGCCCAGGCCGCCACGAACTTTTGGCAGATCCTCGACGGACTTGTACTGACGCAGGCCAGGACGGCTAACGCGCTTCACTTCCTCGATGACCGGACGGCCTTCGAAGTACTTCAGCTCGATGGACAGCAGAGGCTTGATTTCGCTGCTGATCTGATAACCCGCAATGTAACCTTCGTCCTTCAGGACTTTGGCAACAGCTACCTTCAACGTAGAAGATGGCATGCTTACGACGGACTTTTCAGCCATCTGGGCATTACGGATACGAGTTAGCATGTCCGCTAACGGGTCCTGCATACTCATGGGCTAGACGCTCCTAATACACAAAAAATTAGCCTTTCGGCTAGTACGTGTCGCCGAGCACATCCGCGCAATAAAAACACGGGCTCAGGCGAGCCGGGTATTCTAGACATACCCCACAAATGAATCAAGCCCCAATAGGGGCTTGATTCAAGTTCAAGGTCACCGACGGTCAGGATCTTGCGAACCCGAACGCCGCGACTTTGACAGTGCTTACCAGCTGGCTTTAACCAGACCTGGAACGTCACCACGCATTGCAGCTTGACGCAACATGTTACGGCCGAGGCCGAACTTGCGGTATACGCCGTGCGGACGACCAGTCAGGCGGCAGCGGTTACGCATGCGCGAGGCGCTTGCGTCACGTGGCTGCTTCTGCAGGGCTACGGTAGCTTCCCAACGTGCTTCTGGACTTGCGTTCAGATCAACGATGATAGCTTTCAGCGCTGCACGCTTGGTGGCGTACTTGGCAACGGTGAGCTGACGCTTCAGCTCACGGTTTTTCATGCTCTTCTTGGCCATTTTCCTACTCCAATCAGTTGCGGAACGGGAATTTGAAAGCGCGCAGCAGTGCGCGACCTTCGTCATCCGTCCGAGCAGTGGTGGTCAGGGTAATGTCCAGACCGCGGAGAGCGTCGATCTTGTCGTAATCGATTTCCGGGAAAATGATCTGCTCTTTAACGCCCATGCTGTAGTTGCCACGACCATCGAAGGACTTGGCATTCAGGCCGCGGAAGTCGCGAACCCGAGGCAGGGAGATCGACAGCAGACGATCCAGGAACTCGTACATACGCTCACGGCGCAGGGTCACTTTGACGCCGATCGGCCAACCTTCACGGACTTTAAAGCCAGCGATGGATTTCCGAGCGTAAGTCACGACGACTTTCTGACCGGTGATCTTTTCCAGGTCAGCAACAGCGTGCTCGATGACTTTTTTGTCGCCGATCGCTTCGCCCAGACCCATGTTCAGGGTGATTTTGGTAACGCGCGGAACTTCCATCACGTTCGAAAGCTTAAGTTCTTCCTTAAGTTTCGGTGCGATTTCCTTCCGGTAAATCTCTTTTAGTCGTGCCATGGTCTTCTACCTAGCAGTGTTCAAGCATCAACCGCTTTTTGGGTCGACTTGAAGACACGAATTTTCTTACCGTCTTCTACTTTGAAACCAACGCGGTCAGCCTTGTTGGTTTCGCCGTTGAAGATGGCGACGTTGGAAGCGTGCAGTGGCGCTTCTTTCTCGACGATACCGCCCTGTACGCCCGACATCGGGTTAGGCTTGGTATGACGCTTGACCAGGTTCAGACCACCAACAACCAGACGGTTGTCAGCAAGAACCTTCAGCACCTTACCGCGCTTACCTTTGTCTTTGCCGGCGATCACGATGATCTCGTCGTCACGACGAATCTTTTGCATGTCGGATCTCCTTACAGCACTTCTGGGGCGAGCGAGACGATCTTCATGAACTTCTCAGTACGAAGTTCACGGGTCACTGGCCCAAAGATACGGGTGCCGATCGGCTCTTGCTTGTTGTTCAACAGAACAGCAGCGTTGCCATCAAAGCGGATGATGGAGCCGTCAGCACGACGAACGCCATGGCGAGTGCGGACTACGACAGCAGTCATCACTTGGCCTTTTTTCACCTTACCGCGAGGAATTGCTTCCTTGACGGTAACTTTGATGATGTCACCGATACCAGCGTAACGACGATGGGAGCCACCCAGCACCTTGATGCACATAACACGGCGAGCGCCGCTGTTATCGGCCACATCGAGCATGGATTGAGTCTGAATCATATAATTTCTCCGACCCCTAGCCCTTAGACTTCCACAGCGCGTTCGAGAACATCAACCAGCGCCCAAGACTTGGTCTTGGCCATCGGACGAGTTTCACGAATAGTGACTTTGTCGCCGATGTGGCACTGATTGGTTTCGTCGTGCGCGTGCAGCTTAGTCGAACGCTTAACGTATTTACCGTAGATCGGGTGCTTAACGCGACGCTCGATCAGAACGGTGATGGTTTTGTCCATCTTGTCGCTGACAACACGGCCAGTCAGCGTACGGACAGTTTTTTCGGCTTCAGCCATGATTACTTACCTGCCTGCTGGTTGAGCACAGTTTTCACGCGAGCGATATCACGCTTAACTTGCGAGAGCAGATGAGACTGCCCCAACTGGCCAGTTGCTTTCTGCATACGCAGATTGAACTGGTCGCGCAGCAGGCCGAGCAGTTGCTCGTTCAGCTGCTGTGCTGATTTTTCACGAAGTTCATTCGCTTTCATCACATCACCGTCCGTTTAACAAAGGCGGTGGCGAGCGGCAGCTTTGCAGCAGCCAGGGCAAAAGCCTCACGCGCCAGCTCTTCAGTTACACCCTCGATTTCATACAGGACTTTGCCTGGCTGAATCTGGGCAACCCAGTATTCGACGTTACCCTTACCTTTACCCATCCGAACTTCGAGTGGCTTCTTGGAAATAGGCTTGTCCGGGAATACACGGATCCAGATCTTGCCACCACGTTTTACGTGACGGGTCAGAGCACGACGCGCTGACTCGATCTGACGAGCGGTGAGACGACCACGAGCAACAGACTTCAGCGCGAACTCGCCGAAGCTGACTTTGCTACCGCGCAATGCCAGGCCACGGTTGTGACCGGTCATTTGCTTGCGGAACTTCGTACGCTTTGGTTGCAACATTTGGCGTACCCCTTACTTAGCAGCTTTTTTACGAGGCGCTGGTGCTTGTGGCTTCAGCTCTTCTTGGCGACCACCAATTACTTCGCCTTTGAAGATCCAAACCTTTACACCGATCACACCGTAGGTGGTGTGAGCTTCGTAGTTGGCATAGTCGATGTCGGCACGCAGGGTGTGCAGTGGCACACGACCTTCGCGATACCATTCAGTACGTGCGATTTCAGCACCGCCGAGACGACCGCTCACTTGGATTTTGATGCCTTTGGCACCAATGCGCATGGCGTTCTGTACAGCGCGCTTCATAGCGCGACGGAACATTACGCGACGCTCCAGCTGCTGAGCTACGCTCTGCGCAACCAGCATACCGTCGAGCTCCGGCTTGCGGATCTCTTCGATATTGATGTGCACAGGCACACCCATTTGCTTGGTCAGGTCCTGACGCAGTTTCTCAACATCTTCACCTTTCTTCCCGATAACGATACCTGGACGAGCGGTGTGGATGGTGATACGTGCAGTCTGCGCCGGACGATGGATATCGATACGGCTTACGGACGCGCTTTTTAGTTTGTCTTGGAGATACTCACGCACCTTCAGATCAGCGAACAAGTAGTCCGCATAAGTCCGACCGTCTGCGTACCAGACGGAGGTGTGCTCCTTGACGATTCCCAGGCGAATGCCAATGGGATGTACTTTCTGACCCATCTCTTCGACTCCGTTACTTGTCAGCAACCTTGACAGTGATATGGCAAGACCGCTTGACGATGCGATCAGCACGGCCTTTGGCACGTGGCATGATGCGCTTCAGCGAACGCCCTTCGTTGACGAAAACGGTGCTGACCTTCAGGTCATCAACGTCTGCGCCTTCGTTATGCTCGGCGTTGGCTACGGCCGACTCCAGCACTTTCTTCATGATCTCGGCGGCTTTCTTACTGCTGAAAGCCAACAGGTTGAGCGCTTCGCCCACCTTCTTCCCGCGGATCTGGTCGGCGACCAAGCGGGCTTTCTGGGCGGAGATTCGAGCGCCCGACAACTTAGCGGCTACTTCCATTTCCTTACCCCTTAACGCTTGGCTTTCTTGTCAGCCACGTGCCCACGGTATGTGCGGGTACCGGCGAACTCGCCCAGTTTGTGGCCGACCATGTCTTCGTTCACGAGAACTGGGACGTGTTGGCGACCGTTGTGTACTGCGATGGTCAGACCGACCATTTGTGGCAGGATCATCGAACGACGCGACCAGGTCTTAACTGGTTTGCGATCGTTCTTTTCCGCCGCCACTTCGATCTTCTTCAGTAGGTGAAGATCAATAAAAGGACCTTTTTTCAGAGAACGTGGCACTGTCGTATCCCTCTATTTACTTGCGACGACGGACGATCATTTTGTCGGTACGCTTATTACCACGAGTCTTCGCGCCCTTAGTCGGGAAGCCCCATGGCGATACCGGATGACGACCACCAGAGGTACGACCTTCACCACCACCATGTGGGTGGTCAACCGGGTTCATGGCAACACCACGAACGGTTGGGCGAACGCCACGCCAGCGCTTGGCACCAGCTTTACCCAACGAACGCAGGCTGTGCTCGGAGTTCGAGACTTCGCCCAGGGTCGCACGGCATTCAGCCAGTACTTTACGCATCTCACCAGAACGCAGACGCAGGGTCACGTAGACACCTTCACGAGCGATCAGCTGAGCCGAAGCACCAGCGGAACGAGCGATCTGTGCGCCTTTACCTGGCTTCAATTCGATGCCGTGTACGGTGCTACCAACTGGAATGTTACGCAGTTGCAGAGCGTTGCCCGGCTTGATCGGTGCCAGGGCACCTGCGATCAGCTGGTCGCCAGCACTCACGCCTTTAGGGGCGATGATGTAGCGACGCTCGCCATCTGCGTACAGCAGCAGAGCGATGTGAGCAGTACGGTTTGGATCGTATTCGATACGCTCGACGGTGGCAGCGATGCCATCCTTGTCGTTGCGACGGAAGTCGACCAGACGATAATGCTGCTTATGACCACCACCGATGTGACGAGTGGTAATACGGCCATTGTTGTTACGACCACCAGACTTCGATTTTTTCTCGAGCAGCGGTGCGTGAGGAGCGCCTTTATGCAGCTCCTGGTTGACCACCTTGACCACAAAACGGCGGCCAGGGGAAGTCGGTTTGCATTTAACGATTGCCATGATGCACCCCTTCCTTACTCAGCACTGCTGCTGAAATCGAGATCTTGGCCTGGCTGAAGGGAGATAACTGCCTTCTTCCAGTCATTACGCTTGCCCAGACCGCGAGCAGTGCGCTTGCTTTTACCCAGAACATTCAGGGTAGTCACGCGCTCTACTTTCACGCTGAACAGGCTTTCGACGGCCTTCTTGATTTCCAGCTTGGTTGCGTCGGTAGCAACCTTGAAAACGAACTGGCCTTTCTTGTCTGCCAGAACCGTAGCCTTCTCGGAAACGTGCGGGCCAAGCAGAACTTTAAATACGCGTTCCTGGTTCATCCCAGCAGCTCCTCGAATTTCTTCACGGCCGACACGGTGATCAACACCTTGTCGTATGCGATCAGACTGACCGGATCGGAACCCTGCACGTCACGAACGTCGACGTGTGGCAGGTTGCGAGCAGCCAGGTACAGGTTCTGATCAACAGCGTCAGACACGATCAGGACGTCAGTCAGGCCCATGCCGTTCAGCTTGTTCAGCAGATCTTTGGTTTTCGGTGCTTCAACAGCGAAGTCCTGAACCACGACCAGACGATCAGTACGCACCAGCTCAGCAAGGATGGAACGCATTGCTGCGCGATACATCTTCTTGTTCAGCTTCTGGGAGTGATCCTGAGGACGAGCTGCGAAAGTGGTACCGCCGCCACGCCAGATTGGGCTACGGATAGTACCGGCACGAGCACGGCCAGTACCTTTCTGACGCCATGGGCGCTTGCCGCCACCGGAAACGTCGGAACGGGTCTTTTGCTGCTTGCTACCTTGACGGCCGCCGGCCATGTAGGCCACGACTGCTTGGTGAACCAGCGTCTCGTTGAATTCGCCGCCAAATGTCAGTTCGGAAACTTCGATCGCTTGAGCGTCATTTACATTTAATTGCATGTCAGCTTCCCCTTAACCGCGAGCCTTGGCTGCTGGACGTACAACCAAGTTGCCGCCAGTAGCGCCAGGAACAGCGCCCTTGACCAACAACAGATTGCGTTCAGCGTCCACGCGCACTACTTCGAGGGACTGCACGGTCACGCGCTCAGCGCCCATATGACCGGACATTTTTTTGCCCTTGAATACACGACCAGGAGTCTGGCACTGGCCGATAGAGCCTGGAACGCGGTGGGATACGGAGTTACCGTGGGTGTTATCTTGCCCGCGGAAGTTCCAACGCTTGATCGTACCCTGGAAGCCTTTACCCTTGGACTGACCGGTTACATCAACCAGTTGACCAGCGGCGAAGATTTCAGCGTTGATCAGATCGCCGGCCTGGTACTCGCCTTCTTCAAGGCGGAATTCCATTACGGTACGACCAGCGGCAACGTTCGCCTTGGCGAAGTGGCCAGCCTGAGCTGCTGTTACACGCGAAGCACGACGCTCGCCGACAGTGACTTGCACTGCACGATAGCCATCGGTCTCTTCAGTTTTGAACTGGGTGACGCGATTCGGCTCGATCTCAATGACCGTGACCGGAATGGAGACACCTTCTTCGGTGAAAATACGGGTCATACCGCATTTACGACCGACTACACCAATAGTCATGTTGTAAACCTCATGAGTGTACGGGGCTTTCACCCGCTATGGCCGCCCATTTCAGAGCGTTACACGACTAAGACCGAGTCTTAGCCGAGGCTGATCTGCACTTCCACACCGGCCGCAAGATCGAGCTTCATAAGAGCATCAACGGTTTTATCCGTTGGCTGGACGATGTCCAGAACGCGCTTATGAGTACGGATCTCGTACTGGTCACGCGCGTCTTTGTTGACGTGCGGGGAGACCAGAACGGTGAACCGCTCTTTACGGGTAGGCAGTGGAATTGGACCACGCACTTGAGCACCAGTACGTTTCGCGGTTTCCACGATTTCCTGGGTGGATTGGTCGATCAGGCGATGGTCAAAAGCCTTCAACCTGATACGGATTTGCTGATTTTGCATTGGATTTCAGACTCCGGCTGCTATTCCCACCGGGCGCAATACGCCCGTTAAAAGGAGGCGCAATTCTATAGACGCCCCTGATAGGTGTCAACCCAATAAAAAAGCCCCCGCTAAGCGGGGGCTTTCAACTCATCAAGCTGACTCTAAAAGAGACTTACTCGATGACTTTGGCTACGACGCCGGCGCCGACGGTACGACCGCCTTCACGGATAGCGAAACGCAGGCCGTCTTCCATCGCGATGGTCTTGATCAGGGTAACAGTCATCTGAATGTTGTCACCTGGCATTACCATTTCAACGCCTTCTGGCAGCTCGCAGTTACCAGTCACGTCAGTTGTACGGAAGTAGAACTGTGGACGGTAGCCTTTGAAGAACGGAGTGTGACGACCGCCTTCTTCCTTGCTCAGAACGTAAACTTCTGCGGTGAACTTGGTGTGCGGCTTGACGGTGCCTGGCTTGACCAGAACCTGGCCACGCTCAACGTCGTCACGCTTGGTGCCGCGCAGCAGTACGCCGCAGTTCTCGCCAGCACG